>JAYVFX010000538.1:0-4259 GCA_043772795.1 Deltaproteobacteria bacterium | reverse complement strand
TCTGCTTACTCCAAACCGACAATCGCTTGTTTGCCCATCTCTCCCCACGTATTACGCTTGACCTGGAGGCCAGTTTAGCAAATGTGTCCTGACATCAGGCGATGATGGCATAAATATCCGCTAACGCCGCACTGGGGTAGCGCTGCGCGATGACCTCAGGCGTTGCTCCATCTTGAAACGCGTGAATCACCAATTCTAAGAGCAGCCGGGAACGCCCGACACGGAGCGCTCCCGTGGCATCACGTCGCAACGGGGAAGTTTCAGATTGTAAGAGGAGTTCCATACTGTTCTCTTATCATTATTCACAGGGGCGAGCACCATGCTACGTCCCCCCCATGTTCGTCAATGCTGGGAAAGAAGCGGCAAAGCTTTGCTGAGCGCGCGCGCTGAGAGGAAACACCAGATAAGATTCGGCCTCTTCACCATAGGACACTCTCTCCCAGTTGTCTGTCCCGGTTAAGTGATTATTTGCCACTAGCCCGTTCGCCTACCGATAGCGACTGATTTCTGCTATTGCTGCTCAGAGCCACACACAGCAGCCGAACCATGGTCAGTAGGTGGCGAACACCACGGACTGATAGCAACACAAGCGCTACGAGTGACGACGAGTGATCAGACAAGATCGATGAAAGACACCTGGGCTTGGGATGGAAGCAACGAAGAAAAGGCAATTAGGTGGCCTGCCACCGCGCTACGGGTTCATGCTCAATCCGTATCCCGGTCAGCGAGTCTGGCGGTGTCCCCTGTGTGAGCGAAAAACTAGCCAGCACAAAGTGCCGTTGCTGATTCATGTGGACCCGTTCCATTTGATTGCCCTCAACTATACGTGTCGTTCCTGCCGCGCGTGCGACCTGCTGATTGGCCAGAAACACGAGATCGAGCACTTGTTGACGGAGCTCTTTCGTCGGTCTGATCCGACCGTGATCGGGAATGCGTATCTGATTCTCGGCACGGTGGAGAAACGAACCTGGCGGGAAGGAGTCACACAGCCCAAGGGCATTGCGGAGCTGTTACCGCAGGCGAGTGACTTTACGACGTATTATAACGAACTGCGCGTGACCCGCCCTGGGTATTATCGCGCGGATCAAGAACCGCCAATCATGGAACTACCCGAGTCGCAGGAATGGGTGAAGAAAACGTCCGGCCTGTGGCGCAGATGGACGGAGCGCATCAGAGGGCACGGTGAGCGTCCGAAACGGTAATATTGTAGAGTCTTATACTCACAGTGTGGCGTTGCGCTTGGGAAGAAAGCCCTGTAGGCGGTGGAGAGGCGTCTCGAGTGCCGGCCAGCGTTGGCCACGTGGGCTATGCTCATTCGCCCCGCTTCTTCCACGTGATTGGGGACATGCTTTTGCAGAAATTCTCTAGGATCGTTCAAAAAAACGCCCCAACAGGGATCGCTCTTTCACGGTCTGGTCTTTGTAATACTCGATCGACTGAAATTCATAGTCCAGCTTTTCCCCTTCTTCCAGGACAACCGTCAGCTCTCGGTTGGCTCGCGCCGGTTCATAGTGGGGGTCCAGCTCTAGGGCCTTATCAAATGCAACCAGTGCTTCCTGTTTCCGCCCCAAGAACGCATAACAGATTCCCATATTCCCATACGACTGTGGACTGTTGGGGTTCAGAGCCACGACTTTCTGAAACCCCGTCAGGGCCGTGGCCCATTGCCGGTGTTCCATGGCCACAAAAGCCTCCTGAAACGTATCCATTGACCGGAGATAGGCCTCCAGTCCCAAACCCGTGTCAGTATGAATTTGTTTTTCGAGGCTTGTCAGGGTCTCTCGGGCAGTGCGAACAAAATCCTCTGCCGGATCTCCCAGTTCCAGCACCTTTTGATACGCCCGGATCATGTCCCCGACTTCCAGTTTTTTCTGATGCGAGAGCGCCTTATTAAACCACGCTTCCACAAAAGCGGGGAAAATCGCAATCGCTTGGTCAAAATAGGTGAGAGCGTCATCGTAGTGGCCTTGCAGCGCACACACGGTGCCCATCGCATACTGGACGGTATGAATATCGGGATGTCTCCTGAGTAAATCAGCCAGGATGCTCTCGCCGGCTTGCAGCTGCCCACTTTCCACCATGGCCAAGGCTTGATCTACCGCTGCATCCACGGCTGGATCGATGCGCATGACAAAATGTTTGGATGTTGCGTACTGCGTTTTGGTGAGGGCGTAGTGGGCTGCTTGCGTATAATAGCGACAGCCTGCACAGTCGGGCGTGCGGATGTGCGCACAGCAGGACGAGCAGATCAACGCGTTGTCATTGATTTTGCAAACTCGCTTCCCTTGCTCCCGTGAGCAAACGCTGCACTTTATGTTTTTCATATGCGCCCTCTTCTCCCGGTGGTTGCTCGATCTGCGCTCTGGCGCTCATCCCCCATCTTCCTAATCCCTCCCACTCTCCTTATCGTGCAATCTGTCTGCCAGCAGAGCCGTCGAACGCTCGCCGTCACACGCCGCCGCCCAGACGAGGCCATTCCGGGTTATTCCGCTTTTTTCCTCGTATAGCTCGATATCAGCCCGTAGTATATCCGGCACGGTCAGGGGCTCTTTCTTCAATGAAAGAACCCTTTTTACGAGTCTGAAAAATCAAGACTGTTCGACAGGATATTCACCGTGTGTTTTATCTCTTTGTCTTCCTAGCAGACGCACGTGTCATGGGTGCCCAGAAATGACTGATAAGGGCCGAGTATGTCAAGCTTGCCCGGCGCTAACCCTTGGTTTTTCTTGTGTCAGAAAACTTCCTGTGAGGCTCTGCAAAATCCCACGACAGCAACGTCTATTTGCACACTTGTTAGCGTCCTTCTTGCTAGTCTGAAAACATGGAGGAAGAAAATCTTTGGTGCACTTTTTTTGCCTTGCGAAAGGAAAAGCAATGCACACCACGGCAGGGAGGAGCACGGGAAATAGCTGGGAGCCGATTGATAAGTGTTGACAATACAGTCAACGCTCTGGCACGATAGGAAGAACAACAAGCCGCTTTCTTCTAATGATACGGTTTAGGGATGTGAGCACCATGAGAGTCACAGGCGTATGTTGTCATGACGGTACGAGAAACAAGGCTGATTTCCTGGGTCAAAGCGGTACGGAAAGACTTTGAGGAGTTTCCCGAAGAGGCACAGATGGAAATTCTGCGCGCTCTGACTATCGCCGCTGAAGGTCAGAAGGCTGATATTGCCAAACCCATCAAAGGGATGGGCTCTGGCGTGTTTGAGGTGGCGCTTGCCTGGCGCGGCGATGCATATCGAACCATCTATGCTGCGCAACTGGGGCGTGACATCTGGGTCGTGCATGCGTTTCAGAAGAAGTCCAAGACCGGTATCAAAACGCCCAAGCAAGAGATTGACTTGAGCGAGCAACGGCTCAAACAACTGAGAAAGATGCTGACATGAAAGAGAAAATCGCGCTGGTGAGAGGCAGTGGGAATGTCTTTCGAGATTTCCATCATCCAAATGCTGATGTTGAGCAACTCAAGAGCATTCTTGCTGCGAAGATTATTGGCATCCTTGATGACCGGGAACTTTCTGTCCGAGGGGCAGAAGCGCAGACAGGGGTGAAGGCCAGCGAGTTCTCGCGCATCCGCAACGCGCATCTCGAACGCTTCACGGTTGACCGGCTAATGACGATCATCAATCAGCTGAAGTGCCGGGTGGAGGTGAGAGTTTCCGTCAAGCGGTATGAGCCGAGGGCTGAGTTGCAGGTGGGATGATGTCTGGTAATGCCCCGAACTCATAAACTTCAAATACCCTCCTGCCCTTTTTACGATCCCCGCTCTTTCGCCTGCTGGTTTCGCCACGCTTGAATGAGATGCTGAATAAAGTTTTGCTTCCTTCCTGACGCACGCGTTAAGGGGCAAGCTGCTGTTGAATCTTACTGGCCTTCGCCTTGGCTTCCTGCTCCATCTGCCAGCCCTGTTGCAGGTACTGCGTGGCAAAGGCCGCCACGCCCAACCGCGTATATTGTTCTACATGTGTCAGCTCATGCGCCCACAAGAGGAGATCTTCCGCGTGTTGCGAGTCACGGAAGATGATCACCTCTCCCAAGGTCACCGCCTCGGCACCCGTAGCCAGGAGCAGGCTATACAGCGCGCCCTCGGACGTGGCGTTCTGCCACTCAGTGGAATAGCGCACTTTCTGGAGGAGTGCTGACGAAAAAAAGGGGGCCAGCTTCTGCTGGATCGCTGCAGGGATGGCGTGCGCGCGAGGATGTGCTTGGTCACGCCCACGGCGAATCGCATTGGCAAGCGTCGGTCCCATGGCC
>JAYVFX010000537.1:0-5319 GCA_043772795.1 Deltaproteobacteria bacterium | reverse complement strand
ATTATCATCGAGCGACCAAAACGTCATGAATTTGAGGATATTCCCTTACCTCGGCTGATCCACAATACTTCGTTCGTTCGTGAAGGCCGATGTGATTTTCGGCCCGTAGGGGCCAGCAAAGGAATTGCCGACTTGTTTGGAGGAAGCAAGTAGCTACTTGGGTCTTCTTTAAGTTCTCATGATGCGAAATCAATTGTAGAAAGACTCGACCAAAACAGACAATACGCACCAGCGGAAAGAGTGAGAAGCTGGCTTTCCAAAAGAACGGTAATCCCTGATGAAACAATGCAGCTATTGTAGGGGTGAAAACCGGGACCAGGCCCGATTCTGTGGACACTGTGGCCAACCGTTAACGCTTAATGCACCGCAACAACCAACACAGAGCGCGAGATCTCGATTCTCCGTTAAAGGAAAAATCTTTTCATCTTTTGTGTCAGGGATAGCCGCAGGATACCTACTTGCCGTTTTTCTTCCTATCCTGAGCAAACAAAATGTTGGGGAAGTGACCAATAAATCTCCGGCGGTAGACAAAGAGGATCAAAAAACCCTGGAACAGTCATTGCCGTCCCTAGCGGTGTCAAGTCCTGCACCGTCACTAGAAGAGACGACGGACAGACCTTTGACGACCGTGGATAGGGTAGCTCACAAAAGCCCAGAATACGCTCGCAGTAAGTTAAAAGAGATGGGGCTTCCCTATATTGAGGAGGCGTTTATTGGAGAAGCCGAAGGTGGAAACATAGCAGCCGTCGAATTATTTCTAGCTGCAGGCATGAATCCTAACATGGAAGATCCTATACGCGGGTCAGCATTACTACTAGCGGCTAAGAACGGTCACACTGAGACTGTGCAAGTATTGTTGACTCAAGGGGCTGACGCGAATGAGACAAACCCGCTGGGCCAGACGGCTTTAATAAAAGCATCAGGGAATGGCCACAGTGCTGTAGTCAAAGTCCTGCTAGCCAACGGTGCCTACGTAAATGCAAAAGACTTTTTGGGTTCTACCGCCTTAAGTGCAGCACGTGGAGGGAAGCATGAAGAGACTGTGCGCGTACTTGAAAAGGCAGGTGCACGTGAATAGCTAACGAACGAGCTAGTAGTTTTTCTATTTAATTCTTTATCATAGGCCTTGGTCTCATAAGCTGTGACACGATCACGGAGAGAGGAAATCCGAGCCGCACGAGGCCCGAAGCAAGATACTTCTCTGTGCTTAGGCTGACATGCAGTTCGTCTATGGAAGAAAACTAAATGGAAGGACCACTAGAGGTAAACGTGCTTGCTTCCTAAAGTGAAAGACTACTGACCTGTACTCATCCACTCACGAGACTGCCCTTCACTCTTTCTCAGTTCCTCATCCCACGTCTCGATGAGCGGGGGCACTCCGAGATCTGCCATGAGGAAACGAATCACCTGCTCTATGGTTATCTCGCCTGTAGGAATGTGCAGCTTGTTCGGGGAGAAGCCTTCCCGTACATCCTGAAACGCACGGTGAAACTGGACGTGATGTCGGCTGTAGGGAAAGGTTGGGTCTATGGTAGGAGAAACGTACTCGAAACGGACTTCGGCTTCATCTCGGACTGAAGGGGTACGTTGAATGCGATAAGCGTATTGAAGAGTGCGAAGGGTGTACCCTCTTCCTTCTGGAATGGCCTGTAGCTCCTGCCGAATCGAGAGGTACCAGGGCGAAGAGGGATGAAGCCGAACAGCTACAGGACGTGCCTGACGGTCAAAGAATGCGAGCGAGGTTTTTTCCTGCGTTGCGTTTCTAACGGAGAATCGAAGCCGAGTGCGAGTGAGGACCTTGTTCAGCGTTCGATTCAAATGGTCTTGGAAAGTCTGAAAAGCCTCACGCGGAGTTCTAGCGCTAATAGACACAGGGTAAGCCCATTGCGCTTAATAACCCATAAGTGAGGCAAGCATTGAGAGATGGGCAAGGTACCCGTTAGGGCCTGTTCGGGGAATCGTCCTTTCCCGGAGCCCGCGCAGATATTCTTCCCCACTCATATCGAGTCCCTCACGTGCGTCTCTGTCGATGAGCGCAAGGAGTTCCTCGTCGGTGAGTTCATAGAACCCGCCTTCTACTGTCTCAACTTCTTCTTCCAACGGTTCAGCAATCGCTGGGAAAGCCATAACCATTCTCCTTGTAACAACAAAAATAGAAGAATCCGTATAGAAATATTGTTACACCCCTACAAATACCACAGGGCTGATAAGGCTGACAAGCTAGCAGGCTAGCAAGCTGCCAAAGTATCAACTCGCCCTATTTTCATTTGCCAACTATTTGCCAACAGAAGGTGCAATTCGTCTTGCAGGGCATGCCGCGGCTCCTGAAAGTGCAAGGCCGCATCCTCGCTTTCTCATTTTTAGGAATCTCACCTCCCTACTATTCCTATTTTTGTGAAATTCTGCTTTATTCTGCTTTCTGGTCTGATGAATACCCGTGTTTCAGACGGCACAACCTATGAAGATCAACGCAGAAAAGGAGAAATCACTATGGAGGACAAGACATACGTCATTACCGAGATTGTCGGGGTGGCCGACAATTCCATCACCCAGGCAGTGAGCAATGCTATCGCACGAGCTCATCAGACCCTGAAAGCCCTGGATTGGTTCGAGCTGAAAAATGTCCGCGGCACGATCAGCAATGGCAAGGTGAACCAATACCAAGTGACCCTCGACGTCGGCTTTCGTCACCTTACCGGCGAAGAACTGCGTGCATGGGCGGAGAATTAGTCACGTTCAACCAATACCCGTTCCTTACTCATAAAAGGAGAGAGTTATGCAGGACAAAACCTACAAACTGATTGAAATAGTCGGGGTATCAGCAACATCAATTGAAGATGCGGTTCAGACCGCGATTAGCCGTGCCAGCCAATCACTCGAAAATCTCGATTGGTTCGAAGTCATCGAAGCGCGAGGATCGATCCAAGACGGAAAAGTAAACGAGTTCCAAGTGAAGATCAAAGTTGGATTTCGTTTGATGCCATAGCGTACACGAACAAAATACGCCGGGGAATAAATTCCCCGGCTACCTTCAAACGCCCCAGGTGGGGCGTCTGCCACATCCACGGGCTCTCAGATTAGCCCCGGAGGGGCTGCCGATGGTAGCCGGGGGTTTCAAACCCCCGGTACGAGAAGCCCACGAACATTCCCGCGTAGGCGGGAATCCAACCTCACGATGCTCTCCCCTGGTTTGCTCCGTGCCCAGTCTATGCGGCTCCGCCTCGCTCCGACACGCGTACTCCGCACGTAACAGCTTGTTCTGACTTAACTCACTCACGAACTCGCACAGCGGAAACTAAGGTTGCCATACCGAAAGACGCGGTGGTCCTCGAAGCGAAAGGCCGCGCGTACGACCTGCGCGACGCTGTCCCAGTAGCCGCCCCGGATGGCACGACCGGCACCAGCATCAATGGGACCGAGAGGGTCAGTTATACTGGCAGTTGATGAGTACATACGAAGGCCGTCGTGGCACCATTCCAGTACATTGCCCAGCATATCGTATAATCCCCACGTATTCGGTTGCTTTTGCTTGACCGGTTGTGTCTGACCTTTGCTGTTTTTGTTGTACCAGGCAATTGCGTCCAGATTCTCTGCATAACGAGGAGTCTCTGTACCCGCTCGACAGGCATATTCCCATTGCGCTTCGGTCGGCAGTCGTAAACTCAACCCTAGAAACTTCTCATTCAATTGAGTAATAAATTCTTGGCAATCCTCCCAACTCACTTTCTCCACCGGACGATTGGCACCCTGAAAGCGGCTCGGATTTGTTCCCATGACTACTTGCCATAACGCCTGCGTACACGGCATGTCAAACAGCCAAAAACCACAAGTGAACTGTACTTGATGTCGCGGCTTCTCATTATCAAACACCTCACGGTCATCCTCCGACGAGCCCATCCAAAACCGTCCTGGGGGAATCCAACGGAGGCGCTGCTCGACCTCAGCAACACACAAAGTTACCCACGGGCCGTATTGGTCTTGACCCCAGGATGATGCCCACGCGGGCGGGCAACCGGTTGAGAGCGGGTGGGAGGAAATGAGAGGCATAGCGGTATGATTATCGGTACCACTGCAATAGAAATATCAGAAAAAGATATGGAGTCTCGCATACGGGTCCCTTCCCCCTGTCAGGGGGGAAGGTCAGGATGAGGGGATCAGCAATTGAGAAATGAGGAATACGAAGCGCAGAATGACAGAACATGCTGAGTTTTCACACCACATTCACCACTCCACAATCCGCAATTTTCACCCCCTCACCCTAGCCCTCTCCCGGAGGGAGAGGGAATTTCTTTGCCCAACGTCTTTTATCCACGGGCATCAATGCCCGTGCTACAGAACCGCGCCGGATAAATCCGGCTTTTCAGCCCCATTCATGGGGCGTTGTTACGTAGCCCGGCCATTCATGGCCGGGGTTCTCTTGTTGGGGATCGCGAATCGGAATCGTAAAGAATTGCATTTTCATTGGCGTGGTTCGCCTCGTCTCACCGGCCTGCGTCGGTCGACGCGGTCTCCGACTTCGCGCGCCCGAGCGCCGGCCGTCTCGTCTCGGCTCACAGACCTACTTGCTTGACCGGAACTCGCACAGCGGAAGCCAAGGGAGACGTAGCGAAGGTCAGGGTGGAAGGCGTTCCGATAGGCTGCGCGCACGCGCCGCGCGTCGCGGTCCCAGTTGCCGCCCCGGAAGGCACGATCGGCACCCGTCACAGTTGGGCCAACAGGATCGGTCACTGCCTCTGCCTTGTAATCCCGCAAACCGTCATAACACCATTCATCGACATTACCGAGCATGTCATACAAGCCCCACGCATTGGCTCGCTTTAGTTTAACTTCGTGCGTTTGTTGCTCACTGTTTTTGTCGTACCACGCAATCGCATCCAAGTCTGCTGCATAACGTGGAGTATCTGTTCCGGCCCGGCAGGTATACTCCCACTCGGCTTCCGTCGGTAACGCCAAAGCCAATCCTGGCCGCTGCTCATTCAGTGTGCGGATAAACTTTTGGCAGTCCTCCCAACTCACACTTTCCACCGGACGCGCTGCTCCTGTAAACTTGCTTGGATTCTTGCCCATTACTGCCTGCCACAGCGCCTGCGTACACGGCGTATTAAACAACCAGAAGCCGTGCGTGAGCTGCACCTCGTGTTGTAGTTTTTCAGAATCATAGGCTTCTCCATTCTCATCCGACGAGCCCATCAAAAAGCGTCCTGGCGCAATCCAGCGCATGCGTTGCCGCACCTTCTTCACCTCGAACTCAGCCCACAAACCATACACGTCACGACCAATTTCCCTCGCCCACTTGCATTCGGGGAGGGTAATTTGGCC
>JAYVFX010000536.1:0-3969 GCA_043772795.1 Deltaproteobacteria bacterium | reverse complement strand
GACTGGATTGTCTCGCGGACTGGCATTGAAGAACGACGGGCAATAAAACAGCGAGAGAATATTCTCGACCTCATGCACGAGGCCAGCTCGCAGGCATTGCAAGCCTCTGGAATGAAAGCGAAGGATCTTCAGGCTATCGTTGTTGCTACGGTTTCTGGAGATTATTATTTTCCTTCGACGGCGTGCTTGCTTCAGACGCGACTTGGGGTCGATACCATTCCTGCTTTTGATGTGAACGCCGCATGTGCAGGCTTTGTCTACGGCATGTCTGTCGTTCACAGCTATGCGAAGAGTGGTGACTATGGCCGTATGCTCTTGGTCGGTGCAGATGCCCTGAGTACGATGGTCAATTGGGAAGACCGCTCTACCTGTGTGTTATTTGGCGATGGTGCAGGTGCAATCGTGTTGGATGTCCAGCCTGGTGACCGTGGACTACTCAGTACGGTTATCGAATCAAGCGGTGCGCTATGGGAGTTGTTGTACGTTCGCTCTGGTCATCGTCAAGCCTTCGACCAAGAAGGCGTTCACCCCAAAGAGTGGGGCATTCAGATGAAAGGGCCGGAGTTGTTCAAGGTTGCCGTGCGCTCGTTGTCTGATATTGCAAGTAAAGCGCTTGAGCGTGCAGGATTGAGTGTGTCTGATATGCATCTGATGATTCCCCATCAAGCCAATCTACGCATTATTAAAGCTGTAGCTGATCGCATGGGTGTAGGCATGGACAGGGTGTATTGTAACGTGCAGCGCTTCGGCAACACCTCTGCCGCCTCGATTCCCATTGCGCTCGATGAAGCCGTACGCCAAGGCAAGATCCGTGACAACGACATTGTCGTCCTCAACGCCTGTGGTGGTGGATTGACGTGGGGAGCGTCAGTTGTACGGTGGTAAGTCGTGCCACCAGCTGATTCTGTGCTGACTCCTGCTGTTGCTGCTCTCTTACAGAAACGCCTACTATTTTTCGTTGGCAAAGGTGGGGTCGGAAAGACTACCGTTGCGGTGAGCGTTGCCCTTGCGTTTGCTCGTCACGGCAAGAGGACCCTGCTTATTGAGTTTGATGAGAATACGCGAGCCGCTCGACTCCTTGGCTTACCTTTCATAGGGCACGATCACCAAGAGCCACGCCTATTCTCTCCTTCACTTTCTGTGCTTTCGACCGGCGGTGCTGTCGCGCTGGAAGAGTATTTGCGGTTGATCATCCCGGTTAAACCGCTCCTGCGGGCCATCGTCGAGAGTCGTGCGTATCAGTATTTTGTCGCAGCCGCTCCAGGACTCAAAGAGTTATTGACCATGGGAAAAGTGTGGTACGAGGAACGTAAACGTGATCCCCAAACGCAACAACCATTATGGGACATCCTCTTAGTAGACCTACCTGCCACCGGGCACAGCTTGCAATATCTGCAAATGCCGCATGCCGCCCAGGAAGCGTTCGGCGGCGTTGTTGGCTATGAATCTGATCGCATCTTGTCTCTGCTTCGTGATACAGACAAAACCGCGATCAATTTTGTCACGACCGCTGACGAGCTCGCCGTCAGCGAAACCCAAGACGCCTATCGACAAGTCGCCGAAGAGTTACGCTTACCGATCGGAGCGCTCTTCCTTAACCGCCTTCATTTCTCCCCGCTTTCAGCACAAACCATTGAGGATCTGAAGGTTAAATCGTCTGCCTCGTTAGCCGAACGGCACGTTATCGAACAAGTCCTGAAGTGTGGACAAGAGGAAGCAGCCTTAGCCGAGACTCAGGCAGTTCGTTTGCAGCCACTCGA
The DNA here is from genome assembly GCA_043772795.1 of Deltaproteobacteria bacterium. Taxonomy (GTDB): domain Bacteria; phylum Desulfobacterota; class Binatia; order Bin18; family Bin18; genus VGTJ01. The sequence continues at coordinate 2,209 of JAYVFX010000536.1, read as the reverse complement.
AGCCCTTCCACTATCTGCTATTCGGTTGCCGTTTTTCGCTGTTGCAGAGTTCAATGTCACGACTGTCGAACAGCTTTCTCACGTTGTGATTCCCTTGCCGACTGAGAATACTCCAAACCCTCTCGACAGAAGAAAAAAAGCCACGCGCACGGTATCACGACACCCATGAAAGAGCAGAAATTGCAAACCGACCTGGCTTCGGTAATTGCTGCCCACCGTGTGGTGGTCTGTGTTGGCAGTGGCGGTGTCGGAAAAACCACGACTTCAGCTTCACTGGCTCTCTGGGGAGCACTTTCTGGTCGACAGACGGCTGTGGTCACCATTGATCCCACCAAACGCCTGGCCGATTGTTTTGGCATTGATCCAACCAACGCCCAGGAGAAACCAGTACCCCTCGAGATGTTTCAGGCCTACGGTTTGACCCCACGGGGCACGTTAACTGCACTGCTTATTGATCAACCAAGGGCATGGGATGCTGCTATCGCTCGCTACGCCCCGGCGGTAGAAATTCGCGATCGAATATTGGCCAATCGGTTTTATCAGGGACTGTCGCGCACGTTTGCCGGCTCACATGAATACATCGCGCTAGATACGCTGGCGTCACTGGTTCAGCAAGGGACGTACGACCTGATTGTAGTTGATACTCCACCGGTTCGCCAAGCCCTGGATTTTCTTGAAGCGCCGCAGCGGTTGCAGCGATTCCTTGACAGTCGTGCCCGCAAGTGGTTTCTCCGCCCTGCTGGTGGTTGGAGCATCTTCTCGGCAATGAACAAGAGCACTGCTTTTCTTTTGCGAAAAATCGAAGAAGCAACCGGGATTTCAGCATTAGCTGAGATCTCGGACTTCTTTACGACCATGCAGGACATGTTCGATGATTTCGGCGAGCGTTTCCAGCGCGTCAGTGCTCTACTCGCAAGTGAGGAAACAGCGTTTGTACTCGTTTCTACACTTGAGCAGGAAGTACTGACTGAAGCGACTCAATTTCTGACTGGCCTCAATCGTCTGGAAATTGCTCTAAAAGCGGTGATCTTTAACCGCACTCATGAAGAACCATTGAGGCAAATCGTTGAGAAAAAAACAGGAGTTTCTCTCATTACGCAACTTTCTCGGATCGTGCAGCCTCCTCTCACAGACTCGGGTCACAGCGAGTGGCTCGTGAAGAACTTTTTCTCCCATCAAACATCTGCCGATGGAGAGGCTGCACGGTTTGCTCAATTCATTAAAAAGCTGCCGCCAACAACACCGTTCGTTCGGCTCCCTACATTACCAGCCTTTCCTGGCGACTTTGGTGGGCTGATTCGCCTCTGCTCTTACCTTTTCCCTTCCGTTAAAGAGCGGAGGCCACACCAAGCAAAGAAACGGAAGTGAACATCTTCTAGTAAAGATCATTAATACTTTCGAGGGTCTCCCCCGTCTACCTTCACACGGATAGGCTGACCAAGGCTTATTTGTCCCTTATCGATACGGAGAGAAAATCCGCAAGCAGGATTGTTGCAAGCCCAGAGTTTGAAAGGAATATCGTTTCCTTGGGGTCCGTAGTCGGATAAGGGTAGGAGGACTCCTTTATCGCAACTTTGGCAGTGGGGCCATTCTTTTGCTGACATGAGGGTTCTCCTTTTGGGCTCTTGCATTTCGCGAAGAACCCTACTTACTGTCTTCTACTGCTAAGCGGGCAGCCCCGATCCCAGGATCCCTCATGACAGGGGCACCGCCCTGGTTTGGGTCGAGAAAAGCGAGGACCCGCTCTCCGGAAGTCTTATTCATCCACCGTCGTAATCGCTGTTCAAGAAATAAGTGCAAATGATGAGCTTTTCGTAATTGTTCCACCACCTCTTCAGCGCTTCGCCCTGCCAGAGGTGGAACCTCAATGCTTTTCTTCAGTCGGCGTTTTCTTGCCACTGTTCGCGTAGGCTGCCGGGCTGGTACAGGATGATATGTCCCATCCTGTTTGCGGTATGCGAACCATACAGATGAGGCACACTCTCGCACAATGCGTAAGGTTTGGGATTCATTCTCCCAGTATTGTTGCTGTCGATTACTTCCGTAATACAACGTTTCTGAGGGAAGGAGTGTACGACCCATAATCTCTCCGTCGGCCCATAAGAGCTACCCGACGTTCTTTATTACTAGTATAGAGCGAAAGAATTCCGAAAGAAAAGACAGGGAAGGTCTTGAAAGCCATTTTTCTGCGAAATTTCCTTCGAAACCA
>JAYVFX010000535.1:0-4493 GCA_043772795.1 Deltaproteobacteria bacterium | reverse complement strand
AGGACCGCTTCAGCCTCTCTGGTCCCTTGCACAGACGCGGTTCGCTTCTCGATGGAAACGCCAAATTCCTGCGCAATTTCCTGTAGCACAAGGAGCGGATCATTCTCGTCGGTCCCATTTCTTCCCCGCTTCCACCGCTGGAGCATACCCGGCGCCCGTGACAACCCATCACCGACAAAGAGCGTCGTAATCCGTGCATCTGCATGAGTCGCAAGTGGCGCAGCGACACGCATTGCCGCCTGCGCGTTAGGACCCCCTGCGGTTGGAATCAATACCCGTAGCGTTCGCTTGTCGAAGATCCCACGCTGGGCAGTGCCAAAGCCCAGGCGTTCTTGTTCCTCACTGGAAAGGGGAATGTGTTTGAGCGACCATTTCAACAGTGGAGGAGCCATAAACGAAGTCACCATCGCCATCAGCACGAGGCTACTATAGACTTCTGGCCCCAAAATTCCCGAGGTCAGACCAATCAGCGCAACAATCAGCTCCATACCTCCCCGTGCGTTCATACCAATACCGACGGACAGAGACTCCCACCAGGGAAGGCGTCCGAGAATTCCACCCAACGTACAGCCCAGCAGTTTGCCCGCACAGGCAACGATAATCACGGTACCAACCAACCCCCAATCACTTAGGAGCGTAAGGTTCACCCGCAAACCGACAAACGCGAAAAAAACTGGCGTAAATACACCGTGCACAACCCCAACCAACTTCTCTAAGGCATTGGCGCGGACACGAGGGGATTGCGCAAGCAGCACTCCTGCGACAAACGCCCCAAACACCGCATGAATACCGATCGCTTCTGTAATTGCCGCGCAGATCAGCGTGATCACTAAAACCGCGGTAATATGCCCCTCCTCTACCAGTACCCGTTCATCAACCCACCGCATCAGACGACGGACCAGCCGCACGCCAAACAGGAGTGCCACCAGCACAAAGGCCAGAGTGCTACCAATTGCGGTAGTGACATCACCGACGTCGATCACCCCTTTCGTTGTCATGCCAATCAACGTGGATAAGATCGTCCAGCCAGCGATGTCATCAACGATTGCCGCCCCCATGATAATCGCGCCGATATCACGGCGCAGCACATTCAAGTCCATGAGGATCTTGGCAATCACCGGCACTGCCGAAATCGCCATAGCGGTGCCCATAAAGAGATGGAACACGACGCGCTGTTCAGGATGGACGACGAGACGATCGGGAATCGTCGCTCCTAAGATATAACCAAAAGTGAAGGGCAGAAGAATGCCAAATAAGGAGGCGAGAGCTGCAGGTCGCCCAAGCTTGCGCAGAATCCCGATGTCGGTTTCGAGCCCAGTGAGCAGCAGCAAGAAAATCATGCCGAGCCAGGAGATCAATTCTAAAAGTTGGTACTGCAACGCGTCGCGTGGAAAGAGCACGAGGAACTGATTTGGCGCGAGCCAACCAAACAGCGACGGTCCCAACACAATCCCAGCCAACAGTTCACCAAAGACCGGCGGCTGACCATAGCGCTTCATCACCTCACTAAGCAGCCGTGCGCTGGCAAGCAAGAGTGCGAACTGCACGAGAAAGAGAAAAATCTGATGTGCGCTAATCGGAGCAATCATGTTGGAGCGATTCCCACCTCACCTTCTACCTTACACGGGCTTGTCCCCGAACAAAAAGCCCCGTGGTGAATCGCATTGTCGAATTGTTCCCACGGTTGACACCTTCCCCACGGCTCACGCCGTGGGCTACGTTATCCCGCCTCGTCGAGGCTCATCAAAGAGGCATGTACCGATTGAGCCCCGACAAGGGCGACAGACGATAGCCCTTAGCATCAGCTATGGGGTCGGATTTGCGTCGTTGCTTATGCGTCATCCCGTCGTGTGTTACGGTAGCAATGAGAGCATTTCTAGCGGTACTTCTACGGCTTGCTGGTCTCTCTTGGAAAAATTCAGAATCGCAAAGCCGATAATTTTGCCCTGTTCATCGACTCGCTCAAAGATGTCGTCGCCGATGTCACGCATATATCCCTTCGTTTCACGAAAGGTGACTTCAAGGAAATCCCCTTCTTTGTCGTACCACACCTTTACTTTTCCCATACGACTTCTCCTTTCTTGATGGTATCCGTAAAGAATGCGGTCACAACAAACGCATCCTGAACAGTTATTCTGACTGCCACTAAGAGATATTTTTCCGTTACTGGCGTTGTCGCATAATGTTTGTGGTACAAGTGCACCTCAGGATCTCGTCAGCTGCGAACGATTACATCTGGTTCTTGCAGGGTCTCCTCGAGTTTGTCCAGTTGCCCCTCCATTTCGCCATGTTCCAAAATGTGAGCGATCCGCTCATCAGTCAAGCGAATCGTTCGACCGGAATAGTCCCGGAGTACTTTTGCCATTGCGCACATGAGGCTAACGGAAAGCCCCCGCAATCGCAACAAACGATGCGCTCCTCAGGGGAGCCCATCGCATGAGCTATGGGTGATTATTATACCCGGAGAGATGGCGATAACGTCATTCCCGCGTAGGCGGGAATCTATGCTATCAGGCGAAACATACGGCTTAGCCTCAGGGCTGCCCGCCTGCACGGGTATGACGCAAAGAATCTACTCATAACATGAAGTGAGGTCTATTTGAAATCGTTAAGCCAGCGGATTTGGTTCCTGAGTTCCTCTGCTGAAAGCGTATTGAGTAAACGCAATAAACGGCGACGCAAGACGGCGATCGTCTCTTCAGTAGAAAAAATAATCCCCCAATGCTCTTTCGCGTTGGTACGATACTGGTAGTGGAGCGGTGCAAAGTCCTTATGATTAAAAGTAACGAGGGCTCTTTGGGCAGACGCTGCATACGCCAAGTGTTCACTATCGTCCACCCCCAACATATCTAATTCAACCGTCGAGGTAATATCGAAGCCGTACTGCCGCAACTGCTCGGCCAGTCGTGGGGAGAGGTGTTCGTTCAAGTGCAGCTTAGGCGGCGGCATCGGCGTGGTGTTCTTGCTGCCAGCGCTCGTAGCTATTCTGTGCGCGAATTTCGTCTATTTCCTGTTTGTGGTCATGATAGTAGGCGAGTGCACTGAAAACTTGGGCTGGAGTCAGGTAATACCATTCCGCCAAGATGTCTTCGACAGACATTCCTACTTTGTAATAGTAGCCAACGATATGCCAGACAGCGATGCGGGTCCCCTCAATAACCGCCTGCCCACCTACCACACCATCAATCTTGACAATATGTGGATACATAGTTTGTTGCACGGCCTTTTTGCTCGCTTCCATTGAGTCGCCCCTTTCAGATCAGATTATAAGCCGACAGAGATAGAACCGTAAAGGTGTTGTTCTTACCTCGAAGCGATCAACAAATAGTCCGTTGTAGAATCCCATTGGGGCGGCATGTTGTAGCCCGTAGCGACAGCTATGGGGAAATGGGGAATGTGTCATTCCCGCGCAAGCGGGAGTCCATCTTTTTTTCCAATCCCGAATCCCCCCCCCCAATTCGACCAGGGCTTCGCCCTGGACCCACAGAAAACCAGAAATTAGAATCCAGAAAACTTGTTAGCTACTGGGCGCAACGAAAACCGAGAAAGTCGTCGCGGTTGCCTGGCTCGTACCCAGTGCGGAAGGACGCGCGGGCGACCCGCGGCCGATTGTGCCACGAACCCCCACGCACCGCGCGGGATTTTCCCGTCTCATACCAATCCGCTGTCCATTCCCACACATTGCCAGCCATATCCGAGGCTCCATACGGTGATGAGCCAGAGGAGAAAGACCCTATAGGTGCAGTCTCCGCATACCCATCCTCAGTCCCACTCACATTAGCTTTGCGAGCATCCCAGGTATTTCCCCACGGGTACTTCAATCCATCCGTCCCCCGCGCTGCTTTCTCCCACTCTGCTTCAGTTGGTAGCCGCTTGCTTGCCCACTCACAGTATGTCTTGGCTTGATTCCAATCCACGCAGTTAATCGGATGATTGCCACGCCCACTCACATTCCAATTGCAGCTGTCTCCTGTATTCGGCGCCGTGCACCGACCAGCATCTACACAACGCTGATACGCCACCACCGTCACTTCTGTCTTGTCTATACTGAAGGCCTCGACAGAAACCTGTCGTCCGGGTTTCTCATCGTTGTCACACTCCTTATCCACCTCTTCGTTACAGCCCATGAAAAATGAGCCAGCGGGGACAGACACCACTTCGCTAGTACGATTGCGTTCCTTCTCTGCCTTTTCTCGCTCCTCTTCAGCCCGACGGCGCGCAGCTTCCCGCTCAGCTTCCTCTTTGGCCTTTTGCGCCGCTGCGACCTCTGCCTCCCGCTGTTTACGTTCTTTCTTTTGACGAGCTTCTTCCTGGCGCTTCGCCTCTTCCTCGTCTTTACTACGTTGCGCATCTACCACCGCTTGCTTCCGCTTGGCTTCGTCCTTGACCTGGGTTGTTGCTAGCTTTTTCTCCTCCTCGGTCTTGCGCCGCTCGTCCGCCAAACCCTTGCGGGCATAAGCCATGCTCTCCCGCTCGATCGCCAAGAGTAAGCC
>JAYVFX010000534.1:0-3875 GCA_043772795.1 Deltaproteobacteria bacterium | reverse complement strand
GGCGAACACGAAGCCGGTGGCGGGCGCGGCGATAATCCCGGGTTTGCGGCCAAACTGGGTGGGGCAGTTGCTCTTGCCTTTGCAGATGGGGGCAATGGGAGGACCGCTCCATCTGCTTTCCCCTTCTATCACCTGTCACCCGTCCCCTGTACCCTATCATTTATGCTCACCTCTGACCTTCTCCAAATCCGTAGCGAAGGCCCGTATCTCTATCCACGGTACATCAAGGTCGATGCTCCACGGTTTATTACAATGTCCGAGGAGTTGGTCGCCATCTACGCCGCACATGAAGGAAAAACACGCCGTGAGTTGACTGACGCGCTCGATCGTTATGCTGACGACAGTACGGATTATCGGATTCAGCGCGGTCTGGCTAAACTCTTAAGTGATGATCGTTGTGAGTTCACCGAACGGACCATCGCGCCTTCAACGGAGATTCGGCAACGATTGTTTGCCTTGGCACGAGAAAACCATCCGGTCGGGTTGCAACCCGACCTCATCCATCCCGTGACCAAAGATGAACTCCTGGCTGAAGTTGCCCGCGAGTACAAAACTGACCCAGAGCAAATCGCCTGGGCGTTATATGCAGACCTCAACGAGAATCACATTCTGACTCGTTTTGATGCGCCAACCCCAGAGTGGCTCTTGCGACGTTACAACGTTGCCCTCGCTCAAGCGCTTCTCTATCGCTGCATCCATATGAAGTTATCGGTGTTTCGCAACATCCCCAGCCGCTACAAGCAATTGTTCAAGTTCATTAAGTTCTATCAGTTAATGCACGCGATCCAGGGCGACCTCGATAGCGGCTACGAAATCCTTCTCGACGGACCAGTCAGTATGTTCCGGCTCTCGCAGAAATATGGCCTCCAGCTTGCCGTGTTCTTGCCAGCGCTTCTGCTCTGTACACGTTGGAAGATGGAAGCAGAGATTGTTACAGCAGATGGGAGTCATCGCTTCTTTCCACTTGACGAAAGTGCCGGATTAGTCTCGCATTACAAGGACAGCACGATGTACGACTCACTGTTAGAGCGTATTTTTGCTGAGCGCTTTGTTGAGATTGACAGTGGATGGCAAATTGAGCGGGAAGTCGCAATCATCAACTTAAAAGAGACTGTCTTCATTCCTGATTTCGCGTTTCGTCATACAGACGGACGCACCGCATTGTTGGAGATCGTGGGCTTCTGGCGACCGGATTATTTAAAAAAGAAGCTTATGAAGCTCAGACGTTCTGGTCGCTCAGATATGGTAGTTGCAGTCTCGGCGGGCCTCAACGTCGGCGAAGAAGATTTCAAAGATGTGCCGGGCAGCGTGTTCTTCTTCAAGAACCGCATCAATCCACAGGAAGTCATCGCACGACTCGAACAGGTGGGGAAAGATGCGACGCTGGAAACGTGAAGCAACAAGTAGTCAGTAGTCAGTAGAAAACTGGAATGAGGAATAAGGATTGGGATTGAAACTCAAGGGCAGGAAAAAAGAGAACAAGAGAAAATTCCCTATGCTATTGTCTTGTTAATCTCCAGCCTCTAACACCCTACCCTAATTCCCATGGAGGAACCATGTCATCAGCCATCAATTACGAAAAACGCAACCGCATTGCCTACGTGACCATCAACCGCCCAGAAGCGATGAATGCCCTCGGCATCGATCACAGTCATGAGATGACACAAATCTGGACCGATTTTCGCGACGATCCTGAAGTGTGGGTAGCAATTCTCACCGGCAGTGGAGAGAAAGCCTTCTGCTCTGGTGCCGATTTGAAAACCTACACTCCAAGTCTCGCCCAACGCAACACTTACGACGTACGGCAGGACGCCAATCGCTTCGGTTTCGGTGGTATCACTCGCGGTTTAGAAATCTGGAAACCGCTTATTGCCGCGGTCAATGGCTATGCGCTAGCGGGTGGGCTAGAGCTAACGCTCGCGTGTGACATTCGTATCGCCTCAGAGAACGCCAAGTTCGGCTGCTCAGAAGTGAAACGCGGGTTTCATCACTGCGATGGTGGCACGGTACGCTTGCCTCTGATTGTCGGTCTCGGCAATGCCCTCAAAATGCAACTCACCGGTGAACAGATCGATGCCCGCGAAGCATTACGAATTGGGCTCGTGAGTGAAGTCGTAGCTCCAGCGGACCTTTTACCGACTGCCGAACGTTACGCCGCAACGATTGTCAAAAACGGTCCGCTCGGCGTGCGCTCGGCAAAGGAATCCATGCTCCGCAGCCTCGGTCGCGTGCTCGAAGATGCGTTGCGTTACGAGAACATCCTGTTCTCTACGCTCACCCAAACCGAAGACTACGCAGAAGGACCGCGCTCGTTCGCTGAGAAGCGCGAGCCGGTGTGGAAAGGGAAATAGGACAGAAGAGGAAACGGCGAAACAGGAATTGGACTTTGGCTTCTATGGCGACTGGCGTGCCGTCGCGGCGTAACTGATAGAGCCGTACGTCTATTTCACAGTTGGCAAAGCGGAAAGGATTACCACTTGTCGACGTGCCATCCAGTAGCAGGGTCCCACATCACAAAAGGTATTGGCGACTGTCACCTGCTGCAAGAGATGGTTGCTGATGGCCTGCGCGAAGGTCGGTTCATCTAGCTGTCGAATGGCAGTAGCCAGAACGCCGTGATGGGGAAAGGACAGGACTTCCCAGACTTGCATCGTGACGTGGAAACGGTGCAAGAGGCGAAAATCACTCTGATTGGTTGTGATGAGGATACGCTTGTGTTCGGTGGCGTATTTGAAGGTAATTACTCACGGAATTTTCGGTATTCCTCCCGAGGCTCTCACCAGGGGCAGGAGAATCTGTTATTCTCCCCAGTGCGATGACACTGCCGACGACAGAACAAATGGCGCAGCTAAGCCACGCGGAACTTGTGGCGCTAGTCACAGAGTTGATCGTGGCCGTCCAGCGGTTAGAGGCGGAGAACCAGCAACTCAAGACGGAGGTGGCAAAATCCCCGCCGCCCCCACCAACGTCGCACACTCCTTGCAGGCGCCGTCACGAGAGGTAAAGCGCAACCTCGCAGCGAAGCACAAGCGCAAGAAGCATGGGTCCCCGTTTGGCCATGCGCGACAGACGCGTCCGTGGGTGGCGGAGCCGGACCGGATTAGTGACCCCAAGGGCGAGAGCTGTGGGCACTGTCAGGCTGACCTGCGGGGGATCGAGCCGCGGGCCGTGCTGCGGCACCAACTGACCGAAGTACCCCCGATCACCCCGGTGGTGATTGAGACGCGTCAGGCGGAGGTGGTCTGTCCGGACTGTCAGCGGGTGACCCGGGGCGAGTTGCCCGCGGGGTTGGACGGCGGGCGGAGTTGCGGGCCGCGGCTAGCCGCGATGGTCGTTTACCGCAAACACGAGCAGCTGCTGAGCTATGAGCGGGTGACGCAACTCTGTCAGGACCTCTTTAACGTGGCGATGAGGTCAAGTCCACCGGTTCCTGTAAAGTGGTTAGGCAGCAGACGCGGCACTTCTACGGGTGTGGGCAATCGGTTGCGGCTCTTCGGCACTCACTGTCTGTTCGTCCAGCTTGAGCCTCCCGCGCAAGCTGCGAATTTGGTGTTGTTCCATCTCACTGAAACACTTCTTCCCCCAGCGGTCGTGGACCCGGATCAACACGCCATAGACGAGATTCACCAAACTGCCCTCCGCAAAGAGAGGGGGAATCACCTTGGTCCGTCGAGGTTTCTCCCCACTCTGGGCGTCGGTCTGCCCTTGCCACAAGGCTCGCAACGCCTGGGCTTTCTGTTCACTCGGTGCTCTCTGCTTCTCCCTTCGGGAGTCCTCCTACGCACCTTTCGGCCATTTTGAGACCGGATTTGCGAATTATCGCGGCGCATATATTCTCTCCGCCCAGTACACAGACGGGGAGGGAACATGGGCCA
>JAYVFX010000533.1:0-3625 GCA_043772795.1 Deltaproteobacteria bacterium | reverse complement strand
AAGTATCGATGCAATAGTATCAACGGCAACACAGTGACTATGACGCTGATGGAAAGCAAACAGCATGGTCATGTTTACGATGTAGAATTTCGCATGGATATCAAACTAGCGTGTCACTATGAACCTCTCCTGGATGAACAGGAAGTAGAACGTTTAGAAAAGAGATATCAGACCGTGAAAAGGCAAAACGAAACGCAGAAAGCCGAGTAATGAAGATTTAAAAATATTATTTCACATAATTTCCGTTAGCAGTCCTAGTACACATAGCATAGGAAGATCCTCTTGTGATCTCCCATCTTCCCTCGCCCAGAACGAGCACTTGTGCATCCTTGCTATTCTCCAGGGCTGCAGAGTGCGAGAGCCCCGCGGTTACGCTTGTCGAAATGTTGGCGCGAAGACCCCTCTGCATGACTATGTGTGTCAGTAGCGCAACAGGTGACAAGGAGAACAGTGGCGAACTGCAGACTTCTTCCCCAGATGAAGATGAGTCGTGCAGGGTTTTAATTCGCCAATCGTATGCATACTTCCTTTTCTCTGGCTCTGGAAAGCCCGCCTTCAGCGGTTCCGATGATCGCGGCTGAGGCCTGGTTCCTTCGGGTGTGGGTAGGGGTGCGGTGTCGGCACGATGGCGCGGTGAAAAGCCTGGGCGCGCGCCATTGCGTCACGATAGATGGCCGCGAGGCGGTCTTCGGTCTCGTAATCGAACGGGTCCTGGAGGCGCTGCTCGATGTCGCCGCCGCGCTCGGGTTGATGCGCAACATACCACCGCGCCGTACGGCGCAGCGCCTCTTCGGGCGACACGGGGTCGCGATAGCCGAGTTGCTGCTGAATTTTTTGCAGATCCATGAGCTTGTGATGCGGGGTCACCTCCAGGCTGACGCCGCGTGCCGGATACGCGACCTCAGCTGGCAAGCTGATGATGTCGAGCGGATGGTGCAGCTCGTCCGCGATAATCTCGACAATCTGACGCACGGTGAATTGTTGATCATCGCCACAGTTGTAGATTTGCCCAGCCGCCGCGTCAGGCTTGTCCACCGCCAGTAATACCGCATGGGCCAGATTCCCAGCGTAGCCATGAGTCATCAATCCAAGGCCGCCCTCAGAGAGGATGATGAACGGCCGCTTGTCTAGCGCCCGACGAATAATGCACCACTCCCGTGGCAAGAGCTGATACGGTCCGTACACATACGGATACCGGTAGACGACGCCACGTGGCTGCGCTGTCAATACCGCCTGCTCCGTGCTGGCAATTAGATAAGAGAAGCGGTGTTCCTCCTCGGTCTGGACGGTCGGTGCGGTCTCGGGCACCGGTGTCGGCAAACCGCTGGGAAAATTCACCGAGGGTGTGAAATAGCCTCGATAGCCGGGGACGCCGCCGATGGCGATGAACTGGCCGACTTTACCCACCAGAGCTTCCGCGAGAACGCGAATGCGGCCGTACGTGGCAATCACGACATCGAACGTGCGCCCGGCGAGAGCGGCGTCGATGGTCTCGCGGAAATGGGGATCGCCGTGAATATGCTCGATGTTGGCAGGGATTTCGGGAATCTCATGCGTGCCGCGATGAAAGATCGCGACCGTATAACCACGTTCCTGCAGCCCCTGGACTAAAAACGGTCCGCTGGGACCGGTACCACCGACAACCAGAGCAGTTTTCATTGATCGTATTCCCCTTCCTTCTTTGTGAGACAACGTCGGACCAGCATAGCCATCGATTATCAGCTCACCGCCAACTCACGGGCTTCGAGGTGAGAGCGCGGTGCACTGGCTTCCCGTTGTTCGCCCATGCGCATACTCTGCCCCTCGCTGCGTTGGCAATAATGATCTCGAACTGGATTCCGCGCTCTGCCACGACGACTCGTTACTCGCGTCTTCTTATGGGCTCTCCGAGATGGTGTCAACTTCCAGCCTCCGCGTTCCCACTCTTCCTCCTGAGCCGAACACTCGGTGCAGGGGATTTCACTCAGGCCTTTCTCCGGTTTCTCAATATGTCGCTCGCATCTGTCTCTGGCTCATGCAGTTTACCCTGCGTATAGTATTCCATCTCCTCCGCTAACACCTGATCCCAGGGACTTCCGTCCTCTTGATGACGTCCACAGGGCGTGTACGTGACGAACCCCAGGTAGCTCTCATCGATACGGTCAGGATCGTCCTCGTTATTGATGGGAGGCGGGACTAATCCGTTGGGACCCTCGCGCAGGAGCGGATGCATCCAGCAGGCTGTGGGTTTGTAGGCCCACGGGTGCTTGCCCAAGCGAGACGCGAGCACTTGTAACGCACACCGCACATCCGGGAGGCTCAAGACACACCGCGTCTGGGGAAAATGCGCTGGAAAGTGAGGATTATGGTAAGTATGCGGCGCAGCGGCAATCTTCCGTCCGGTGACAAGATTTTTCCAATTCCCATCCGTAATAAACGTCTCTGGGACAAACGCGAAGAAGTCTGGATACACTTCGACAATCGCTCTGATCTGACCCTCCTCTCCCTCCTCGAGGTACACGCCATCGTAGCAGCACATGCCCTCACACTGAGACAATTCACACCGTTTCAGCAATAGCGGTAGCGTATCACTCTGTTTGTGATTTATTGTTCCTCAAGCCTCTCGACTCAGCGTCGATCATAGAGCGGGTGCCCCTTCCGTCCGAGTTCAACTTTGGCAATGTGGTCGGCTTCCAGATGCGCCAAGTAGAGCTCCGTAAACTGCGGACCGCCAAACGCACAGTTCGTTGGCCCTTTCGTCTTCTTGCCTTCGGGATCGTCGAGCAGCAGCGACAATGTGCCGTTGGGATCGAGCACCACGAGGCGGTTGATCATGGGCAACGTGATGATCAGATAGCCTTCCGCGTCAAAGGTCATACCGTCTGGAAGCCCTCCGAGGCTTTCACCATAGACCTCCGGTTTCCCAAAGGTGCCATCCTTACGTTTCGCCACGCGCACGCAGTTATTCTGCGTCGATTGCAGCACGTACACCGCCTCTTCGCGGGGATCGATGGCTGTGCCATTGGCAAAGTACAGCCCAGTGGCGATCACGTCCCCTCGGCCATCCGGTCGCAAACGCACGAGGGTTCCTTTGGGGACAGGATTGCGAATCTCCGCCATCACGTCCTCGATACTGCCGAGCACATGGTCGGTCGAGTTCGATACGTACAAGTTGCCTTCGGCGTCGAAGACCGGAAAGTTGGGTAAGGTCAGTTTGCAGTCGCCAGCGTGATCGGCAAACACACTGACTGTTCCATTTGGCGTGACCTTCAGCACAGCGGTTTTGCCGACATCGCAGACGAAGAGATTTCCTTGCCGATCCAATGCCATTCCCGCTGGACGGCCACCGGTGCGGGCAAATTCAGTCACTTTTCCATCAAGGGAAAGCTTGCGAATCACCCCATCGGTGCCTCCACCGTAGACATTGCCTTCGCGGTCCACCGTCACACCTTCAGGCCCTTTGAACCCAGTCGCTGCGGTCATGACGTGATCGAGACTCAGTTGTTGATATACCATAATGGGACTCCCCTCTTGCGGTTTTTCTTCTTTGACTCGACTGTTGTGTTTTGGGGCAGAGGCTGACCTGGGGCCAGGAATTGTGGATGATGTGGGCTTCCTCCAAGCGGAATGGTAGCATCTGAGCGAC
>JAYVFX010000532.1:0-3372 GCA_043772795.1 Deltaproteobacteria bacterium | reverse complement strand
AGCTCATTCGTGCTGCCGCTCAGAGCCCATAGATCCCCGAACGTATTGCGAAGTCACTGAATCACAGGATGTTTACCTCAGGTTATTGAGAAGTTACTTATTAATCCCATTTTCTTCAAGCCATTGTGATGAGAGAATGTTCCGATCCCACAGGTAACGGATGTAGACGTATTTGCCGATCAGCGCATGTGCGGTCGGAAGATCGAGCCCACCATCAACGAGCACTTCCTCAAGCTTTCTTAGATTCCTGAGCAAGTGAGTATCTAGACGATTATCTGGCTTGAGATGGTGGGCTTGACTTGCCCATAGCCGACCAGAGTCAATCGCGGCGGCCCTGTAATCCGCAAGAGCTTCTCCAAGATCAAGACTACTAACCAGATCGATCAGTTTTACCAATCCCTTTTTTTCATCTCGTCGGTCATAGTCAAAGCCTGTATAGACCCTGATCTGGCTGGGCAGCGCTACGATCAGAAACGGGACATTACCAAGGTTCCATAAACTGCGATGGATTTCCCTTGCCTTTTCCGGAGCGTCGGCTTCCGCAATGTAGACAGCTGGACGAGGGGGCAAAATCTCATCGTCGGGACTGGTGTGAAAAAGATAGACCCCTTCTGCACCAGCTTCTCTAGCCGCACGGAAGAGATGGGCAGTAAGTGGGTGATGCTGGTCGCTGGTTAAGCGGTAATTCGGCGACTCAGCATAACCGAGGACATCAAGGACCTGTTCTATGCTGGCAGTACTCATCTTTCTCACTTAGGAACTGGCGAGAGGGGATAAATCTCTCTCTCGCCTAACTTGTCTCAGTTCGGCTCAGGCCACTCTTTTTAATTTCTCGACTTGTTCGTGAACAGGAACTAAGAGCAGCATCTGGCGGTGATGTTTTAAGATGTCAACCGCTTCGTTATCACTATCAGCGTAATAAACCGAGTATCCATCCGTCAAAAGATAGTTTTCCGCCGTATCCAACCTGATGCCATGTTCTTGCAAATTCCGAGTGACCTGCTGCACTTGTCGAAGGGAGAAACCCGCACGCTTAAGGTCACAAATAATCATTGCCTTTACGACTTCTTCTGCTGAATAGAAGGAAGCAGGTGAACCTGCTCGCGCTTTTGGCGTTCGCATCCTAGGGCTGAGAAGCTTAATTTGTACCCAATACGACGCTTGTTTACGAGTCATCCCCGTAAGGCCCAATAGTTCAGGCACGGTGTAAAGCCGTTTGCCTAGGTTGCTCCTCTTTGGCAAAGCCGTCCTTGATGTTGACAGTCTTCTAAAGTTTTCGGGCTTAGATTTCATTTTGCATGCTCATGAGCAATTGCGACTATTTTTGCGCATTATAGGTAACGAAGGCAAGTGAAGCAAATTACTGCAAGAGGATCTACTTATGCACATCGCCGCCGGTCGCAGTTTTGTTGAGCAGGTTAAAAACCGTGCACGGACGATTGTTCCTGATCTGCACTGGGTCCTCATCAATGAAGACGGCTCAGCTACTGAGTCTCCTGAGAGGTACAAGCTTCTCGTCCTTGCCGGAGACTCGTACACCACATCAGTTCGTCGAGACGGTATTGAAGATCCCTACTGTGCGTTGGGCGCATACAGAAGATGTAGGAACTGAGGCAAGTGCAGCATGGTTGATCGATAATGGTGCCATCTTGTTGGGAGCCGATACCATGGGCGTAGAGAAATTTCCTATGGCGAAGGAGTGTGTGCACACGTACGCGTTTGCCGAGCGCGGCGCTTGTTTGTTGGAGTTAGCCTGGCTTGAAGACCTGGCTAAAGATAAGGTGTACGAGTTCGTTTTTATCGCTGCCCCTCTCAAACTCCGCGGTGCTACCGGGTCACCCATACGGCCGTTAGCACTCCCGTTGAAAGTGAAATAAGGAGCGATTCTCTCCCGGTTGGTTCACTGATAACTGACCACTGGCAATTTTTTCCCACTACCTCATCACTCTCCACCTTCTGTCTTCCTTGCAAATGGCCCCGTTGGTTGTATATAGGACTGAACGCTCACTCATTCTCGTATGACAAAGGAGGGAAAGAATGATGTTTTTGCGAAAGCTTTTGTCAGTGATGGTTCTCGTCGCCGTAGGCCTCGTGAGCAATGGTAGCGCACAGACGGAGAACGGCAATCTTAAGGAGCAACTTCTCCAGGTATTCCATCCCTACAGCCAAGGTAGCCCGAAGGTAGATGGCATTATGCCGGGGATGAAACTTACCAAAGACAATTTTCAGGTCGCTGAGAAAGTGTTGCCTCCGGAACTGTTACGTGTCGTCCAAGCTGGGGATATGGAAATGACCGTCCAAGACACGTCTGATTTTCCCCTGCATGAAGATTACATTGCTGCGTCCATCGAACATTTTGGCCAGCCGGAGATCGGCGAGAATGGCGACCTGAAGAATTACACGAACGGACTTTCCTTTCCGCTACTCGATCCGTCGGATCCTCAGGTAGGAATCAAAGCTGCCTGGAATTTTCGCCATCGCTTCTTGGGCTTCAGTATTCAAACTCGTGGGACCCTACGCTCTGTCAACAATTCAGGAACGGTCGAACGTGGGGTCGAAACCCGCTACGCACGTCTCTACGGCATGTACCGTGTGGGTGCGAATGGCAACGTGCCGGAATGGGAACAAGAAGGAACCTGGTGGCGAGAACACTCCATCGTGCTCCGTCCGCAAGATCTTGAGGGTGCTCAACAACTGACGTTCCATCCCGCCGCTGATACCGCCACCAATAGCGCGTGGGCGTACGATCCACAGACTCGACGTACCCGTGATGTGGTTGATAATCATCTGGAGACCTCATTCGGGCTCAATTTCTTGGTCGAGGATCACTCAGGGTTTAACGGCTATATACGCGAACACTCATGGCAGTATGTGGGAGAGCAGGTCCTTTTGGTTCCTGGCATTCTCCACGGGACAGCACCAACGCTGGGAGGAAAAAACAATTGGTACCTGAGTGTCCCTTGGGAGCTACGCAAAATGATTATCCTAGACGCCGCCCCCAAGAATCCCAGCCACCCTTACGGTAAGCGTCGCTTTTATCTTGATCGACAAACCTTCTCGGCCTTCTATGTGCTGGTTTATGATCATGAAGGAAAGCATTGGCGTACCTTGTTCCACTGTTTTGGCGATCCCACCTTTGATCCGAAAAACGCCAAAGCGGGAGCCCCACTCCATATGGGAAACATTTGGGTCGATTACAAAAGTAATCTCGCCAGCGTGTGGACCGCAGATGAAATCCTCATCAGTCAGTCGCTGTCACCACAAATGTTTACTGTGACTCGACTGTTGTGTTTTGGGGCAGAGGCTGACCTGGGGCCAGGAATTGTGGATGATGTGGGCTTCCTCCAAGCGGAATGGTAGCATCTGAGCGAC
>JAYVFX010000531.1:0-1601 GCA_043772795.1 Deltaproteobacteria bacterium | reverse complement strand
GTTTCCTGGAGCGATTGTCGTTGGCCTGGGGCGAGTCGGGGAACTCACACCAGGAAAGCTGACCCAGACGTTTGTGCGTGGAGTTCTTGAGTATGCACTACGCACCCGAGAACATGAGTCGCAAGAAGATACAGACGAGATCAGAGGAATAGGCCTATCAACATTACTTATTGGAACCACAGCCGGCGGCTTACCAGTGCGCGATTCGCTGGCGAGTCTATTAAGGGGCGTAGCACAAGCGAACCGGGTGCTAAACCGCAAGTATATCGGCGTCCGAGTAGAGCAGCTGGAGATTCTGGAGCTGTGGGAAGACCGCGCCATTGAGGCCGCGAAGTTACTCAGCACGCTGGTCCGCGATCCAGAGCTTGGCAAGACGTTTAGAAGCGATTCGGCTATTGAGCCACTCCCTGGAGGAGGTAAGCGGGTATCCTATGAGGAACCCTCGGGATGGTGGGAACGACTACAAATTGTGAGCGATGGCGGTGAACTTCGTTTTACTCGCTTGACCGATCGGGCACGTGCAGAAGTACGGTTGCTACCGACCCAACGCGGTTTGGTGGAGCGTTATATTGACGAAGCAACCCGTGAAACCGTTACCCAGCCGCAAGTGGCGCGGACTTTATTCGAGCTACTCTTGCCCAATGAAATCAAAGATCAGGCAACTGACGAGCGCAATGTGATCCTGGTCCTTGACGACCAAGCGGCACGATACCCGTGGGAACTAATGGAGGATGGACTGGTGCGCGATCGCAGTGGCGATTTCGTCCCGCGGGGATCACAGAATGATATCGGTGGAGTAAAACCCTTGGCGGTCCGTGCCGGTCTGATTCGCCAACTCATGAGCGAGGTGTATCGACCTGAGCCACGCATGAGCCTCGATAACGTCGCACTTGTCGTTGGGAATCCAGCCCTCCAGTGGGAAGACACGTTTGCTGACCTTCCCGGCGCACAAGCAGAAGCAAGCGCGGTTGCGGACATCCTACATTCAGCGCGAGATGTTCGCGGAGCGTTTAAGGTAGTTCGCTGTATTACCACAGATGCATCTGATGTAGTGAACAACTTGTTTTCCCAACCGTATCGTGTGCTCCACCTTGCCGGCCATGGGGTACATAATTTTGTCGCACAGGGAACATCAGCGCTACAAGGGTGGTTAGAGGAGACCAATGAAACGAGTCAGCGCTTTCGCGTGGCAACAGGAGAAGGGGAGCCCAATCAACCAGTTCAGCCTTGGTTTCGCGTTGAGCATACCCCGCACCACTCAGGAACTCGATTGTTCGAGTTTACGCAAGGTGAGCTCGTATCGGGCATGGTGATTGGACGCAATGTCTTTCTCACCCCCAAAGAGATCAGCCAGATGCGCGTGGTACCGGAGCTGGTCTTCATCAATTGCTGCCACCTCGGCCGCATCGAGAACGCCGACCAGAAAAAGTACGACAACAAAAACCGCCTCGCCGCCAATCTCGCCACCGAGTTCATCCGCATCGGCGTGCGCGCGGTGGTCGCGGCCGGCTGGGCGGTGGACGACCAGGCCGCCGGCACTTTTGCCGTGCGATTTTACGAGGAGATGCTGCGCGGTACGCCCTTCGGCGAGGCCGTGCGCG
>JAYVFX010000530.1:0-2332 GCA_043772795.1 Deltaproteobacteria bacterium | reverse complement strand
CGTGTAGGAGGCGGAAAGGCAAAAGGGAATACGAAACGATAAGAGAGAACGCTATGGATGTGTTAGTGACTTGTCCGTCACAGCGGGACCGCACCGCGTTGGCAGCCATCGACGGATACCGCTTTCATCTGCTCGACGCTCCGCTCAACCCACGCACACCTTCTCCTGATCTCGATCTCCTCACCTATGTTGATCAGTGTCGGGCGTATATCCGCACCCATCACATTGATGCGGTTTTCTATTCGCGTGATGTCGCCGATATTGTTGCCGCAGCCCTGTGCGAAGAGTTTGGCTTCCGTGGCCCGAGCATAGAATCGGTGTTTCTGTGTCTGCATAAATATTATTCACGTCTGAGCGAGTCGTCTCCTGTCCGCTGTGCTGCAATCGATCTGCATGCTGAGACCCCCTCAGTTCCAGGATATCCGTGCTATATCAAACCCCCGTGGTTGAATCTCGGTATCCTTGGCTTCAAACTCGAATCTCCAGCGGATTTGCAACACGCCTTAGATGTTGCACGACGAGAGTATGGCTCGTGGTCACCGCTTTATTTTCCGTTCTTTCGTCGCTACATCGACACGCAAAAATATCCACTCGCCGCACACGACATCATGTTAGTAGAGGAATTCGTCGATGGACCACAAGTGACTGTCGAAGGCTGGGTGAGCGATCACAAGCCCTATATCTGGGCGATTACTGACACCAATACCTACCCTGGATCGCGTGTAATCGACAATTTTTCGCTGCCCTCGCGACACACTCCGCAGATCCAGACGCTCTTAGCGAAACGGGCAATGGAAGCCATTACTCGCGTGGGGTTGAATAGCGGATTTTTTAACATAGAATTTTGGTGTCATCGGGATACGGTGACGTTGACCGAAATTAATGGACGTGCTGCCACCTGTTTTTACAATCTGTATCGTCGGTGCTTGGGGTCTTGTGTATACGAAGCCGGGCTCGCGCTTGCCTGTGGGCGTCCGCCAATCTTGCCCTCCACAGCCACTGGCGTTGCGGGTGGCCAATTCAACTTTATTACCTTTGCCGAAGATGCAGCCGAGCATCTGTTTGATTTTGCGCAGGCGTGTACTCTTCCACAATTATCACTATATGTGTCTCCTGGTGATCGGGTCAAACAAGTCAGCGAGTTTGGGACTGTGCTCGCGCAAATCGATCTCTTTGGCCGCAGTTACGAAGAAATTCACGCCGAAGCCGACCGACTCCGTCACTTGTTATTGAGACGGCCTGATAGTTCACCGTGGTAATACGATGTGTCGATTCGTTGCGTACCTTGGCCAAGCTATTCCGCTGGCGCGTGTAGTGAGCGAGCCTGAGCATTCCCTGGTTGTACAAAGTTATCGCCCGTTGGAGATGACCTCTGGCGTGGTCAATGCCGATGGTTTTGGCGTCGGTTGGTATAATCGCGCGCTAGATCTCACACCATGTGTCTATACCAATATTACCCCGATCTGGAACGACCGCAATCTGCCCGGTCTCAGTAGACATATTGCGTCGGATTGTATTTTTGCCAACGTGCGCAGCGCCACCCCCGGCCAGGCGGTTGACCAAAGCAATTGCCAGCCGTTTATCTATCAGCAATTTCTCTTTATGCACAACGGCTACATTGAAAACTTTCGCATGACCCTTATGCGCAGTATCCGTGAGGCCTTGCATGACGAGTACTACCGTGCCATTGGTGGAACTACAGACTCGGAACATGTTTTTGCCTTGTTCCTCAATTTCCTCCATATGCAACCGGTAACACCCCAAACCATGAGTGAGGCTCTTCACGCCGCGATCCACCAACTGTACGTATGGGCACAGCCACAACGGTTACACGTCGCGCTGAATCTTGCCGTGACAAACGGGGAATGTTTAGTCGTCTCGCGCTTCTCAACCTCAGCTCCTGCTCCCTCCTTATATTATCAACAAAGCTCGGCGCTGTTCCCTAATGCAACCGTGGTGGCCTCAGAACGATTATCGCCGCAGGTGCCGTGGCACGCGGTACCAGAGAATTGCATCATGGCGTTTACCGACGATTTGCCAGTGCAGACGACATCGGTGCTGGTCTCATAAGTGGAAACAGCATGCGCACTCCGATGGAATACGCAAGCGCTTTGGAAGAGGCGCGGACTCATACCCTAGACCTTGTTGCTGCGGTACCAGACGCTGATTTTTGCCAGCAAGTCCACACCGAGTTCAGTCCGCTCGGTTGGCATCTTGGCCATATCGGCGTAGTCGAGTCTTTCTGGGTCCGCCAGCAGTGTCAGAGCCAACCTTCGTTATCGCCTTTTTATGACTTCTTCTTTACGCCGACTGAGAATCCAAAATCCGAACG
>JAYVFX010000529.1:0-4375 GCA_043772795.1 Deltaproteobacteria bacterium | reverse complement strand
AAAGGCCGCTGTTTTGGTGGCACAGGCACGAGTAGGGGTTCCTTCTCCCTCCGGGAGAAGGTCAGGATGAGGGAGTGAAAGATTGTGGAATGACGAATGACGAATGCGGATTGAGAAGACCATGACCAGGATTTAATTCTCCCTAATCTGCAATCCCCAATCGACAATCTACAATTGGCTCCCCTCACCCTACCTCTCCCTGAGGGAGAGGGGATTGCTACGCAGTCGATGGCTTAAGTTGTGACCGGTGGTGCGCAGCATACAATCGTACCGCGGCTTATTGCTCTTTTGAGAGACACTGACAAAAGACATACTTGTCGGGAACATAACAATTGTCATCTGCGGCGACTCGCGCTCCGCGCGAGCAAAGAAACAAAAAAAACAATGGATCAACAAGACAATGGGTCAATGCTGGCGGCGCGGACGACGCACACAGCGGAAGCCGATGACGTCGAACCGGTTCACGGGATAGAGCCAGTCCCGGTCCGCAGAGCGCAGGTCCCTCGGGTTGTCGTTCCAGGAGCCCCCGCGCAGCACGCGGCGACTGCCATCCTTAGGACCAGTCGGATCACTTAACGTCGGCATAGAGTTATTAGGATAATCGGCATACCAGTCCCAGCACCACTCCCAGACGTTACCGATCATGTCGTACAGGTCCCACGCATTGGGCTTTTTCTCACCAACTGGGTGGACCTTGTTTTCGGAGTTGCCGCTAAACCAAGCATAGTGACCTAACTCGGTAGGCTCATCGCCAAAAAACCACTTCGAGGTCGTGCCTGCACGACAGGCATATTCCCATTCGGCTTCAGTCGGCAGACGGTAGCCATCAGCCTCGCGGTCCCACTCCACATTGTCACCATCAATGCGATAACACGGCAACAAGCCGACATGGGCTGACAGCATATTGCAAAATCTCGCTGCCTCGAACCAATTTATGGAGTTCGCCGGGAGCTGTTGATCATCCGTATCTCTATCTCTGTCCCATGCCTCAGGCGATGGGCCTACAATGTCACGATAGAGCTGGCGAGTAATGGGATAGCGACTGATACAAAAAGCCGAGACCGTTACCTCGTGTTGAGGTTTTTCGTCATCAAGAGCATCATCATCGGATTTCGGCGAGTCCATTAAAAAAGTCCCGCCTTCCAGTTCGACCATGTCGAGTGGTTCGTCTAGCGGCGGTTCGGGTACAGGTGCCGGCTCGTCAGTATCTTCGAGCACTAACCGGCCGCCTATTGCTGGCAATGGGGGTTCAATCACGGGTTTCGGCTCTGGTTCAGGATCGGCTTGGGGTTCTACTTTCTGCGGTTCAGGCTCCACGTCCAATCCGACCAACACCGGCTCGGCGTCTTTTGCCCACCAGGTCGCACCGCTTAACACCAACAGGCACAGCCCCATACCGGCGATACCGGTAATGCCGAACAACGCGCCGACGCCAATGCCCAGGCCGAGTACGACGCCAAGCACTCCAGGCCATAACGGGGAGTGACGTTGTAGCCAATACGCTACCGCCGCAGGTCGTATATGCTTAGAGAATTTTGCTGCGGGGATATTGGCACTCATCACCCTCTCCTGTGTCTTCTCCCCTCAAGGGAGAGGAGAAAAATAGGTTGCTCCACGATATCCACTGCTGGACAAGCCAGTAGTGACACCCAGCGACCCGGAATCCAAGAGCAAGAAAATGGATTCCCGCCTGCGCGGGAATGACGGCCCTGGAAATGCTACCGAGTTCTGCACTCATCACCCTCTCCTGTGTCTTCTCCCCTCAAGGGAGAGGAGAAAAATAGGCTGCTCCACGCGGCCCCCTTTTCCAAATGGGGCATTTCGGATCCCCCTCTAAAGCCTTCCCACTTTTGACTTTTGACTTTTACCCTTTGACTTTTGACTTTCCTTGCCAATGACCTGTTTCCCTTGTATAGCCCCAGCCAGTGCACTTTCAGGGTCCCCAAACTCATCACGATAGTCCTTCTGGCTGCGGCGAATCACTTCATGTGCATCATGCTGGTCATACACATGCGTGATCTCAACCCGCCGTTCAGCCGCATCTGGCGCATCTTTATAGGTCAAAAAATAGTGGCGGAGTCGCTCCACAAGCGTGGCGGGACAATGAGAAATCGCCCGCCAGTTCCCATAGACCGCATCGTCGCGCATGACCGCGATGATCTTGTCATCGGCTTGATTCCCATCAATCATCCGCAGCCCGCCAATGGGAATCGCCTGTAACAGGATGTCACCACGGGGAATGACCTTTTCCGTGATGACACAGATGTCGAGGGGATCGCCATCGCCGACAATTCCGGTACGACCAGTCTTATCTGCGCAGTACTGACCCACCTGTTTGGCACACAAAGTGCGCGGAATAAACCCATACAACGTGGGACAGATGTTCGAATAGCGTTGCGGACGATCGATCTTCAGAATGCCCGTCGCTTTATCCATCTCGTATTTCACCGTGTCGGTTGGTACGATCTCGATGTACGAGGTTACGATAGCTGGCGCGTCTTTGCCGACCGGTACCCCGTGCCAGGGATGCGCCTTAAAAAACGGCCCTAAGAACTGGAAGATATTCGGTGTTATTCGCGTACTCATCAACATGACCTCATTTTTCGTCGTCGGCTTGCTGGTCGCCTTCTTTCAATTTTATCCCCAGAGCATACACTTCACGTTTGGAGATGCCACGCCGGTCACTCACTACCTGCGCAATCTCTTTTAGTGATAATCCTTCCTATACTAAGAGTCGGATTTCGTCGGCCAGGGGAACATCCTCACTCCTCGCCTCATCGGGGTTCCACCCCGTGACAAGGAGAGCCACCTCCCCTTTGATCTCACGCTCCTGGAGCAAGCGACGGACCTCGCTCACCGGTCCGCGTCGCAGTTCCTCAAACATCTTGGTGAGCTCGCGGCCTATGACAATCTGTCGATCGCCAACAATCTGTTCGAGGTCTGCCAAGGTATCGTGCAGTCGGTGGGGAGATTCAAAGAACACCAGAGTCCGTTCTTCTTGTTTCAACCGTTCAAGCGCTTTTTGCCGCTGGCCTTGTTTAGCTGGCAGAAATCCCTCGAAGACGAACTTGTCAGTTGGTAATCCGCCAACGCTCAGCAACGCGGTCAAAGTTGATACCCCTGGAATCGGGACAACGGAAATTCCCGCCTCCCAAGCTCCTGTTAAAAGCCGATACCCTGGATCAGAAATACCAGGCGTCCCCGCATCACTGACGAGTGCAATATTCTTTCCAGCCCGTAAGTCTTCGATCAAAACGGGTGCTTTCTCTGCTTCGATCTGATCATAGTAACTGGTGAGTGGCGTGGAGATTCCGTAATGAGAAAGCAGTTTGCGTGTATGCCGCGTATCTTCTGCCGCAATGAGATCAACCTCTTTCAAGATACGGAGCGCGCGGAGGGTAATATCTTCGAGATTACCGATCGGCGTCGCCACGACGTACAGAACGCCTGACACGTTAACGGCCCCAATCGCGAGAATAGCGAAAATCGCGATCGATCGTCCGATTCGATACCTTAGCAATCACCGGCAGACGGCGCTTGTACTGTGAATTCATGATGCGGCGTGAGACTTTGTCGATAAACGCCTCGGGAAATCCTTCTGCCAGAAGTTCATCTCGGGAATAACGCAGATCAACCAGGCAATACAGCAGCTCGTCAACCTCACGGTAAGGGAACCCGAGTTCACTCTCATCGGTCTGTCCAGCCCAGAGATCCGCGGACGGGGCCTTCTTCACAATTGGTGCTGGAACACCGACAAATTCGGCGAGTGCCCACACTTGGGTTTTATAGAGATCGCCAAGCGGATTCACCGCAGAGGCCATATCGCCATAGAGTGTCCCGTATCCGAGGAGCAATTCCGTTTTATTGCTCGTGCCAAGGACGAGAGCTTGCCAGCGTGCAGAATGGTCGTAGAGAATCGTCATCCGTTCGCGCGCCATCTTGTTCCCACGGCGCATGTTATCGGCATCGGAAAACTTCTCGAAATAGGCGTCAAGCTGAGCAGTGATGTCTACCGTCAATGACTCAATACCGGTTGCGGCGATCACCAGATCTGCATGTTCGAGGCTTTCTTTACTCGACGCTTTGTATGGCATCCTGATCGCGAGCACGTTGCTTGGCCCCAGCGCCTTCGCGGCAAGACATGCGCTCAACGCAGAATCCACACCACCAGAAAGGCCGATGACAACGCGCTCCATACCAACTTTACGAACTTCGTTGGCAATGAAGGCGGTAAGAATCTGTTGAAGCAGCGAGGGATTAGTGGGGATACGACTCATGCAGGAAGTCTATCAGTCAATGAGTCAACGAGTCTATGAGTCTGGGGGTCTAAGAGTCTCTGGAGCCCTTCAATCTCACCAACTCCTAGACCTGTTGA
>JAYVFX010000528.1:0-2295 GCA_043772795.1 Deltaproteobacteria bacterium | reverse complement strand
AGATGCTCTTCTTTTTCGAGGACAGCAAGTTTCAGGTGTGGCCAGCGCTGCGTTATTTCTAGCGCAGTTGCGAGTCCGATAATGCCACCACCGATGATTGTGGTATCAAATTGAGTTGCCATTCAGCATGGAGTTTCAGGATTTGACGCAGGCGAGACGCCTGCGCTCCCAGTATTACAAACTCTTCAACACCTCTGACACGCGCCGCAACGCCTCGGTGACGTTCTCATGACTGTTGAAAGAGCTAAAGCGAATGTAGCCTTCGCCACATTTGCCAAACCCCGCACCTGGTGTGCAGACGACGCTCGCCTTTTGCAGCATGAGGTCAAAGAACTTCCACGAATCCATGTTGGCTTTGACCCAGACGTAAGGAGCATGGTCACCGCCGATACATTTGAAACCCGCCTTGCTGAGGGTCGTGCGGATCAGCGCGGCATTGGCAAGGTAATAATCGCCGAGTTCACGAATTTGCTGTTGCCCTTCTGGCGAGTAGACCGCTTCGGCAGCACGTTGGATTGGGTACGACACACCGTTGAATTTGGTGGAGTGGCGTCGGTCCCACATCGCATGCAGGGAATGTCCATTGCCTTGTGAGTCGTAGATCTTGCACTGCTTAGGAATCACGGTGTACGCACAACGAGTTCCGGTAAACCCAGCAGTCTTGGAGAAACTGCGAAACTCCACTGCGACATCCTGCGCGCCTTCAATCTCATAAATGCTTTGTGGCAAAGCCGCATCGCGAATGAACGCCACATACGCGGCATCGTAGAGGATCAATGCTTTGTTCTCACGCGCATAGTCCACCCACGGTTTCAGTTGCGCTTTGGTGACCATGCGGCCTGTCGGATTATTCGGGAAGCACAGGTAGATGACATCGACTTTCTCTTTGGGCACAGCTGGGACGTAGTCGTTCGCCTCGGTCGATTCGAGATAGACGAGTCCTTCATAGCGTCCGTCGCTCCACGCCGAAGTGCGTCCAGCCATGACGTTGGTATCGACATAGACCGGGTACACGGGGTCAGGGACAGCAACGCGGGTATCAAAGGCAAAGAGTTCTTGGAAATTGCCGACATCACATTTTGATCCATCACTAATAAAGATTTCTTCCGGCGAAATCTCTGCCCCACGAGCGCGAAAGTCATGAGCAGCAATTTTTTCGCGTAAGAATGCGTAGCCCTGTTCAGGGCCATAACCGCGAAACGTTGCGTCCACTGCCATTTCATCGACCGCCTTATGGAGTGCGGCGATGCAGGCGTTTGGTAACGCACGCGTCACATCGCCAATGCCAAGGCGAATGATTTTCTTATCGGTATGCTGCGCTTGGTAGGCATTTACGCGTTTGGCAATCTCCGAAAAAAGGTATGATGCCTGTAGTTTCAAGTAATTTTCATTCATGCGGATCATCGCACGGGTCCTCCTCGCATCCTACGGTGTTACAGAAAATTAGTAGAAAGAAAAGTCCCAGAGGCTTGCAAGACGAGATCGTATTGCGCATGTTACGGGGAGTTTTTCTCAGGAGGGGAAACCATGTGGCTTGAAGAATTGGTTTGGGTCTGGCTCCCAGTAGTATGCGGGATCGCTGGGTGGATGAGTTGGCGGCTGATCAGTCTGACTGCTAAAGTGCACGAGTTGCGAATGCGAACGGAACAGCTTGAGCAAACAAATATCGGAGACAAGCAAAAATGGCGCGAAGTCGCGTAACAGCAACACGCAACACGTGAAGAATCTCACTAGTGGAGAGATATATGTCACAAGCTCTTGACCCTATTGCAGCGTCATATATGGCAGTGCCGCAAATCGCTGTCGCCGCAGGATACAACGCGCGAGTGTTGGTTCCGCAGGGGACATTCTATGACCCGCTCTTTCCCATTGCTGGAGAAGGAGACGACATCTGGTTGAACGATGACGGTGGCGAAGAAGGCGAAGGGGGAGGCGGACTATACCGCGTCCAACCGAACGGAAGCGTGAGTCCGTTAGTGCCGGTGGGAAAAATCCCGCCACCAACGGGCATCGATCGCGCACCGCAAAGTTTTGCTCCCCACGCCGGACAGATTTTTATTCTCGCGCAACCGAAAAAAGGCTGGGCGGGGGCGACGGCGAATCATGTCATTCTTCGCGCTGATCCAAAGACCTGGGAGACGCAGCGCTTTGCCGAATTGCCCTCAGCTGGTACACGCAATGAAGGGGTGAGTGGTGCAGGCATTGATTTGCTCTTTGGGCCAGATAACACCGCGTTCGCTGGTGGGCTGTTTGGGGTGACCTTACTCAACAACGCAATCTATCGGATCACGCCTG
>JAYVFX010000527.1:0-10776 GCA_043772795.1 Deltaproteobacteria bacterium | reverse complement strand
GTTTTGAACAAAACCCTTGTTTTTGCCGTTTTTTAGCTTCGCCCAATTCGGTCAAAAACAGCGAATTGACAGGCTTTTTCCATCACAACAAGTCTAATGTCGAAATTGGCCGCGATGCGAAAGTTCGTCGGGCCATTATCGACAAAAACGTCAAGATTCCACCGGGAGCAACCATTGGCTACGATCTGGAACGTGATCGGCAACGTTTCACGGTGACCGAGAACGGGATCGTGGTTATTGCCAAGGGAACCGTCCTCGACTGAAACTGAGGATGATTCCCAATACTGTGCGGCACAAATTTTGGCGTTGGGCAAAGGAATTCCCTCTCCCGCCGGGAGAGGGCTAGGGTGAGGGGACCCAATAAGTCATACCGTTCTTTTTTCCCCTCATCCTGACCTTCCGAACTTCAATGGCCCGGGTTTTCGTGTCCGTCCGGTAAATAGTCCTCGGGTAACCACACGCGGAACGTTGAGCCTTGTCCGAGGACGCTTTCGGCGGTAACACTCCCGTCCAAGAGTCCCACCAAGCGCTTGACGATGTGAAGTCCTAACCCAACGCCTCCACGCCGTCGCATATCAGGACTATCGACTTGGTAAAATGGTTCGAAAATGTCAGAGGTCGCGGAGGCAGGAATCCCGATTCCAGTATCCGCGAGGGAAATCTCTATACCGGTATTATGCCGAGACACTTCCAGTGAGATCATTCCGACCTCAGTAAACTTGAGTGCATTACTGAGCAAGTTTCTCAGGATCATCGTCAACTTGCCTGGGTCGGTACGGATAGTGGGAAGTCCCTCGTCGATTGTGTGAGAATAGCGGATGTCGGACTGTTGCCTCAGCTCCGGCAGCTCTTCTTCTATATGTCGGAGTAACCCAAGGAGCTGGACGACCGTAACTTGGAGCGGAAAACGTCCATCCTCAAGACGACGGAGGTCAAGAATGTGCGATACGCGCTCAAGGAGAAGCTTTCCGCTTCTCTGCAGTCGTTTCAATACATCAATCTGTGCAGCGCTCATCTCACCGAATGTGTTCTCCAAGAGGAGGTCAGCGTATCCGAGGACGACATGGAGAGGCGTGCGGAGTTCATGGCTCATCATGGCCAAGAATTCGCTTTTGATCCGGCTCGCAGTTGGCGGCACAGGGTAAATCCATCCATCACCGGCATGAGAATATCGGTGATGATAACATCCGGCGGGTCGTGCCGCGCTTTCTCTAGCGCCTCCTGTCCATTCACGGCAGCGGCGACAGTGTGGCCGTAACCGTGCAGGAGGACTTGTAACTGGTAGAGATTTTGTGGGTTGTCGTCGACAATCAAGAAACGACTCATACAGTACTCGTTGTTTGTGCGTGTTGACGTTCGGTGATGTCACGAAAGGTACCTTAAATCCCGATAGGATGACCGTTCTTGTCGTATACGAACCGCGCGCGGGCTTCGACCGGAACCGTACTTCCGTCCGCATGGAGCAAGTCGCCGGTAAAAAAGGCAGAGATACGCTCACCGGCAAGCACTTTCCGAGTTCGCTCTTCACCTTGTCGCCAAAATTCAGGGGAAGCAAAATCTTGATAGGTTCGGCCCAGC
Organism: Deltaproteobacteria bacterium; assembly: GCA_043772795.1. Taxonomy (GTDB): domain Bacteria; phylum Desulfobacterota; class Binatia; order Bin18; family Bin18; genus VGTJ01. The sequence continues at coordinate 9,198 of JAYVFX010000527.1, read as the reverse complement.
AAATCCTCCACTGGCCGTCCGAGCAGTTCCACCACGCCGCGATTCACGCTGGTGAAAGTGCCGTCCAGCGTGAAGGAAACAATGCCATCGTTGGCATTGTCAAAAAGGTTACGGTAGTGCGCTTCACTTTGGTGCAACTTTTCAATGGTCTGTTCTAACGTTTTTCTTTGCGTGTGTTCCTGATGTCGTAACCACTCGAACTCCTGAACGTTGCGGCGCCGCACGTGGTGAATGAGAATAGCAAGAACTGTGGCGGCGACGATGACCAAGGCCTCATGGCTCAGGAGAGTCGCGGGAAACAGCAGGGCAGCAGCAACAATCCAGCTCATCAGGATAAAGAGCAGGGCGCCGATAAGCCACCGAGCTGATAAAAACAGACCACCTGTGCCGATGACACAGAGTACGATATCGATAGTGTACAGACTGTTCTTCAGTACGAAAAAACGAAGGAGGACGTTACCTACCACAACCGCGACGATGCTGGCGCCACAGACATGGCTCCATTCATCCGGGATCGCCCAGCGTCGAATGACATACGGAAGAGAGAGTAGGAAAACAATGGTTACGACGGCAGAGATGCTGAGCAGCGTTGACCCAGGCTCGAAAATGGCTAGGGCGTGACTGATGGCTACTAACGCATAGACCCCAGCCAGTGAGATGCAAATGGAGCGCAGGCTTTGCGCCACGAGGGGATCGTAGGCTTGGCGCACATCCATTGCCGGGACCTGTGGAAGGCTGGCGGTTTTGTCTGACAAATCGTGCGCGTCTGTGGTCCCCATCGTCCGAACATCCACCCTGTACATTCCTATGGTTTACTCCAACGGCGGTATTCTCCTCTCCCTCATTTTGGGCAAACATAAGTACATTTACGGGACGAGGGGCGGGGAAAAACAGTCAACTCATAGCGTTTTCCCCATCATCTTGCTACCTGTACTAAGGTCGTAGATGATTGCACTATTGTGGTTTACGGTCGCGGGCAATCGTTCGGATATCTTTGAAAAAAACGGGGCGGGTCTACTACTCCATAGAGAAACCGGAACCTGAGTTAAGCAGCTCTGGTCCGAGATTTTAGAATCGCCTGTATGAGATCTTCGGGTACTTCTGCAGGAATGGGATCAGGGGATGCGACAAGAGCAACTTTGCCCATTTGTACGGTGTTCTGATATTGCTGCATATATTTCATGCAGTGGGGACACCTGGTCATGTGGTCATCGAAGGTTGCGCGTTCTGTGGGAGAAAGTTCATCTTCGAGGTAACGCCAGAGAAACTCGACAAAATCGCGACAAGTCATGCAGGTTCCTTTGGGCAGAGAGTTTTACTATGGTAACAAACTCGGCTGTACTTCATGAAATTACACGCTATTGTCCCGAAAATGCGGGTCAAGTAAAGTCCGTAGCGCCTGCCGAGCCCGGTGGAGGCGGATTTTGACCGCGTTCGGGCTAATGCCAATCAGTTGAACAGCTTCTTCGGTGTCGAGTTCCTCAATGTCACGGAGGAGGAGAACGGTCCGATAGGTCTCAGGGAGACGGTCGATACTTTCACGCACCAAGGCACGGGTTTCCTGTCGTTGCAGCAATCCTTCCGGTTCCTTCCACGGTTTGGTTGGGTTGCCGCGATGTCCATCCTCGCGGTGGCCATCTTCGATATATTTAGGCAACAAGTCTTCGATCGAGTCTTCCGGATGCCGCCGGCGGGAGCGTAACTTCATTAACGCGGCATTTACCGCAATGCGATGCAACCAGGTTGAGAGCAACGAACCTGCCTCGAAGGTGGGCAAGGCACGAAAGGCGGAAACAAAGGCGTCTTGCAGTGCATCTCTGGCGTCTTCGTCATTACGAAGCAATCGCCGTGTGACGGCCAGCAGGCGTCCGCTGTAGGTACGGACAAGTGTTTCGTATGCTGCCGCGTTGCCAGCGCGAAGCCCGGCGAGTAGCGCAGTATCATTTACCTCAGTATCGGTCTGTTGACGTTGAGGTGGGGTGTAATTTTCCACGGGCGGACACTATCACAGACAAGATGAAAACGTCTATTACCGTACTTCCCTGGTAACAGTTCCTTATGAACGAGCGCTGAGAATTGCTTGGACCAGCTCTTCTGGGACCTCGTCCGATACGTCTCTATCCAGATCAGGAAATGCAAATCGACCAAAAGTGATAGTGGTTTGGTAACTGTCTAGATACTTCAAGCAATCCGGACAATCAGAGAGATGGTAGTCGAATGCCTCGCGTTCGCTCTGGGGGAGTTCGTGTAAGAGGTAATCCGCGATGAAGTTGACGAAGTCACAGCAGGTCAGCATGGGAATCTTTCTTATATTGAGAAGGCGAGCACTTCACTGAACTAGGGATTGGGGGAAAAGGCGAAATGGGGAAATGGAAGACATCAAGAAAGCTTGCCGCATATTTTTTCCTTTTCGCCTCTTCGCCGTTTCCCCTTTTCGCCTTTTTTTATTCATCGTGTCCACGCCAGCCAACGATGAAATATGTTTTTCACAAACGGTGTCAGTCGAGTACGGTTAAATGCGTCACCCACTTTGCGAATGGCTTCGGCTTGGGTGGGGTAGGGGTGAATCACCGACGCGAGCGTCTTCAATCCGAGTTTGCCGACCATGGCTAAGGTGATTTCGCTGATCATCTCGCCAGCATGTCGCGCGACGATAGTTGCACCAAGAATTTGATCGCTGCCTTTTTTGACGTGAATTTTAACGAATCCGTCTTCTTCACCGTCGGCAATGGCGCGATCAACTTGACTCATGGAAATGGTAAAAGTGTCTAGGTCGATCCCTTTGGCTTGGGCATCGCGTTCGTACATACCGACATGGGCAATTTCTGGGTCAGTGTAGGTGCACCACGGCATCGTTAAAGCACTCAGCTTCTTACTGCCATGGAAGAGCGTGTTTTGGATCACAATCCGTGCGGCGAAATCCGCAGCGTGAGTAAACTTATAGTCCATGCAGATGTCGCCGGCGGCGTAAATCCGCGGATTCGTTGTTTGTAACTGGTCGTTTACCTTCACACCGTGTTTCTGATCGTATTGCACTCCCACTGCTTCAAGATTGAGTCCTTCCACGTTTGGGGTACGACCGGTGCCGACGAGAATCTCATCGACAGTGATCGTGTTAGGTTTCCCGTTCGACGCAAAATGCAATACTTTCCCGTCTGCTGTGCGTTCGACCCGTTGCACTTCAGCGTCAAGCTCTAAGCGAATGCCTTCGCGAATGAAGGTTTGCTGGACAATCTCCGCAGCGTCTGCATCTTCGCGATTGAGAATGTGACCGGTATTATGGAACAGCACGATCTCGCAACCGAGGCGACGAAACGCTTGTGCGAGTTCGCAACCAATCGGGCCACCGCCAATGACCGCAAGGCAGCGTGGGCGTTCAGTGAGTGAAAAAATAGCTTCGTTGGTTAGGAACCCGGCTTCGGCCAAACCTGGAATAGCAGGATTCACAGCACGGGCACCGCTAGCGATAACCGCACGCTTGAAGCGTAGCGTTTTTCCTGCGACTTCTATGGTATCAGACCCAGAGAAGCGTCCGTCGCCGAAAAAGACGTCTATGCCGAGTTCTTTGTGAAAGCGATGAGCGGAATCATGATGACTGATTCCCGCGCGTAAGCGACGCATCCGTTCCATGACCGCGGCAAAATCGACTTCCACTTCACCGTGTACCCGAATACCGAAGCGTTCAGCGTCACGAATATCTCCCACGACGCGGGATGACCGAATAATGGCTTTGGACGGAACACAGCCGACGTTGAGGCAATCGCCGCCCATCAGGTGACGCTCAATCAGTGCCACTTTTGCCCCTAGTCCTGCAGCACCAGCGGCGGTTACGAGGCCCGCGGTTCCAGCGCCAATTACGACCAAGTTATAGCGTGGTGCAGGTTCCGGGTTAGTCCAATCGGTTGGGTGGACGTTGGCGACCAGTTGTGTGTTGTGTTCGTCATTTGGCAGGACCTCGGGCACATAGCCCTTTGCTTTCGTTGGCTGCCAATCGTGGGCTATACCGTTACCGGCTGGTGTGACTGGAGCTTTCATGCGTATCGGTTGCTGGGCCTGCTTCATAGCGGATCTCCTATTGCGATAATAGAGGGAAGTTCTCTTCTTCCATATCAGATGCTTGACAGAGGCGTGCGGTTTCATGGAACCCCATCACCTTGGAAGGGATGGCCCAGAAGGCTCCTATCGCTCTGCTGGACTCCGCGCGCGAGACCCGCTACAGGATGTATGCACTGAGGAGGCGGTTATGAACGCGTTAGAGGAAGGGACGAAACTTACCCTCGATTTTCTTAAGCTCCAGAAGGTTGCTGAAACCAAACAAGCTGTAGTTCCTGCCGTATTACAGCATGCCGACACCAAAGAGGTGCTCTTTATCGGCTACGCCAATGAGCTGGCGTTACAGGAAACGCAGAAGACCCGCCGGGCAGTATTGTGGTCCACCTCGCGCAACGAACTGTGGCGCAAAGGCGAGACCTCTGGCGACGTGTTGGATCTGGTTGAGATCCGTATAAATTGTGAACAGAACTCGTTGCTCTATATTGTCCGCCCACGCAAAGGCGGTGTGTGTCATACGAAGGATGCGTCAGGGCAAACACGGGTCGGTTGTTATTATCGACGCGTGACTGGTAGTGAGAAAGGCTTAGCCTTTGTGTAAGACTCTGGGGAAAGTGTCCCGGGGGAACGTCCTTCCCGCGAAAGCCGGAATCCAGGGTGTGGAGCCGGGTTTCTGGATGCTCCCCGGAGCCTGTCCTGAGCCAAGTCGAAGGGCGAACATGACGAAATCGTACCCATCATAATCAATGAGGTGGACCACTAGCATGATCGCTCCGCTCGGGCAGAGATCCACGACGTCTTCTGCTACCGCGCACAAAACCTCACTGATTGTATCGACGATCACTCGCAGCGTGCCGTCAGGGTCGGCTTTGATCAGTTCTGCGTGCAGGTATGAACGCTGCCCGGATTTGAGGCATTGCTTATAATCCATCACCAGCGATATCTCAGCGCCCTTCAACGTTCAAGCTGAGCGGTAACCGTTCGAACCCGAAGACGACCGGGCTTTGCGATTGACGTACTGCGGGAGCTGCACCGTGTGTGATGGTGGAGAAACGATCAAGAAACGCATTCAAAGAGATCTTCGCCTCTGCTCGCGCCAACGACGCGCCTAAGCAGTAGTGAATGCCAACGCCAAAGGAGACGTGATTGCGGAGGTCGCGATCGAGCCGAAATTCATCGGGATTGGGAAATTCTTTGGGGTCGCGATTGGCGGCGCCGAAGAACACTGCCACTAGTTCATTCGCAGGGATGGTGATTCCCGACAGCGTCGCTTCTTTGGTCGTCGTGCGCAGCAATTGCTGAACAGGACTCTCGTAACGGAGCGTTTCTTCAATAACTGGTTCGACGAGGCTGCGGTCTTGTCGTAAGCGTTGCCACAACTCAGGGCGATCAGCCAAAATATTCAGCATGTTGCTCATGAGGTTTGTGGTGGTTTCATTGCCAGCAATGAGCAGGAGAATGCAAAATCCGAGAATCTCCCAATCTTGTAGTGACTCTCCCTCAATCTCGGCCTCGACGAGCGCGGTAATGAGATCTTCCGCTCCTTGCGAGCGTCGCGCGGCGGCAATCTTCCCGAAGTACTCCACCATCTCCATCGTGTTCTTCATCCGGTCTTCCAAGGAGATGGAAATGAGAGAGGAAATGAAGGTATCCGACCAATGCTTAAAAGTCGGGTAATCGTCCCCAGGGATGCCCAGAAGGCGCGCGATAACCTTGACCGGCAGGGGGATCGTGTACGATTGCACAATGTCGGTTTCCCCAGCGCCGATTTCATCAAGGAGTTCATACGCAACGGTTGTGATCCACGGCTCTAACGCTTCGACGCGTCTGAGTGTGAACGCCTTATTCACCAGGCGACGGAAACGCGTATGGCGGGGCGGGTCATCCATGATCAAGACGAGTTGTGGGAAGAAGCCTTTTTCCACAAAGGGATTATGAGCGGAAGAAAACGTGTCGTGATCACGGAGGGCGGCATAGACGTCGTCATGCTTCATCAACGCCCACGCTTTCAGCGATTCATTGAGTCCGGGGACGATGCCGCCAGGGATGAATTCCATCAGCACGGGAGATTGGTCGCGCATCTCTTGATACGTGGGATAGGGGTCTATCAAAAACGTCGCCAGGTCGCCTCTTAATTGCTCGATCGATAGGGGAGCGGGAGTATCCATTGTAGTTTCCTCTCTCATTTTCCCTATGCTCTTTATCCGGCGAGAGCAAGGCGAGCCACGTGGACCGGTAGTTTTGCTTTAACTATGCGGTTCTCGTTTTCCGTTTATTCCTTATCGGTGTAATAGCTCGAAGCTTGCTTCGTTTCCGCTCACGGGGGGAGCGAGTTGCGAGGCCTTGCGGCTTGCTGCGAGGTTCTTCACCGTGGCGCGTTCTCTCGTCGTTATTTGTGCGGACCTCCTCGTCTTTTCTTCGTGCGCGGAAGCTTAACTTCACCGGCGTTCCCAAGAAATCGAACGTCGCGCGCAACTGATTCTCCAGATAGCGTTCGTAGGCCGGAGTAATTCCTTGCGGTACGCCAGTGAACAGGGCAAACTGCGGTGGTTTGATTGCGACTTGGGTAACATAAAAAATCTTTGGCTGTTTCCCTTTATAACTTGATGGCGGCGTACGTTTGGTCCACTCCTGAAAGCTGCGGTTCAACTGCGTCGTGGGTAGTCGGAGCGTATGCGCCTTTGCCACCTGCATGACCACGGGGAGCAGTTTACTGAGTCGGGAACCAGTCAGAGCAGAGAGAAACACCACGGGCAGTGGGGTTGTAATCGGCGCCATGTAGTGGAGATTCTCCAAGTAACGCGCTTGATTTTTTTGTTCGGTGGGAACGGCATCCCATTTGTTGACTACGAGTACTAAGGCACGCCCGCGATCCCACGCGTAACGAGCGAGGCGTACCTCTTGGTCGGTTATGCCTTCGACCGCGTCAATCACCAATATCCCGAGCTCTGCTCGTTCGAGCGCTTTCAAAGCAATGAGGACACTGGCTTGCTCAATCCGCTCATGAACCTTGGACTTCCGCCGTGCTCCAGCCGTATCGACCAACACAATCTGCTGACCGTCCCATTCGATGAGGCTATCCACTGCATCCCGTGTGGTGCCAGGCGTAGAATCGACAATCGACCGTTCAAAACCAACCAGACGATTGAGTAAAGACGATTTCCCGACGTTGGGACGACCAATGATAGCGACGCGGAGCGGGGGAGATAGCTCGGAGCTCGGAGCTCGGAGCTCGGAGCTTGAGGCTTCTTGACTCCAGGTCTCAGCGACTGCCTCCATGAGATCACTGACGCCGCGACCGTGTGCAGCAGAGATGGTATAGAGTGGGTCGAGCCCCAGCGAGAAAAACTCTCCTGCGGCTGCTTCCTGTCTATCGCCATCAACTTTATTGACGACGAAGAAGGTGGGCTTCTCGGTACGGCGGAGCAGATCGACGGCTTCTGCATCTGCAGGGTTGAGTCCTTCGCGACCATCGAAGAGAAAAATGATTACATCCGCTTCGTTGATGGCAAGCCGAGTCTGTTCTTGGACACGGGAGTTCAGTGCATCGTTATCCCGAAAGTCGATTCCACCCGTATCGACGAGAAGCACTGGCTGCCCCTGCCACATAGCTTGAGAGAAATTGCGATCGCGTGTGACACCGGGAGTATTATCAACCACGGCTTTGCGTTGGTGGAGCAGTCGATTGAATAAGGTCGATTTTCCCGCATTGGGGCGACCGACGATCGCAATGACTGGAAGGCGACTAGAAACCGCAGAGGCAAGCGAAAACTCGGTGACGGTGTCCACTATAGCGTCTGGCTCGACATTATTATTCTGGATTACGTTGGGCATCCCCCTTCTTATAGTCGCTTTCCCTGCACCTTTCTTCCCCCCCTCGTGCGTGCTATCGTCCGCCGCGATTTTATTTGCTAGATGAGGAGGAAGGTGATGGCAAAGGCAATCGAAGCGTATACTGCCGTAGGGATTTCGCCGACCGTGCGCGGTGTGGTTAAACGTGAGCAGATCAAACGTAATATCGAGCATTTGCATGAAGTGTGTGCCGGGGCGTGTTGGCTTTCGAGTTTGGCACTACCAGTAAAACTTATTGTGATTCCCGAAGGCGCGTTGCAGGGGTTTACCGATGAAGTGTTCGACTGGGATCATGAGAAGTACGCCGATGAGATTGCTATCGACATTCCCGGTCCTGAAACCGACATGCTCGGCAAATTCGCGAAAGAGTTCAACGCCTACGTGGTAGCGACGGCGAAATCACGAGAGCCGGAATTTCCTGGATTATTTTTCAACAATGTCTTTATGCTCTCCCCACAAGGGAAGGTCATTCTCCGCCATCGCAAAAACTCTCCGCTCTTTCCGGTCGAACATTCTGTGTGCCCGCACGATGTATGGGACAAGTGGATCGAGATTCATGGACGCTCGTTGGATACCTTCTTTCCTGTCGCGGATACCGATATCGGCAAGATCGGTATCTGCATGGCCAATGAAGGATCGTATCCAGAACTGATTCGTGGCTTGGCAATGAATGGAGCTGAGCTTATCTGTCGACCGGCGTATCCAGAACCGCATGTGAGCAACGGTGCATGGGAGATTCAGAATCGTGCCCGTGCGTTGGATAACACCTGCTACATGGTCGCGCCGAATCTCGGGACCTATTATCTGTTGCCCGAATCTCCACTGCCGGTGGATACGTTCGGTGGACACTCAATGATTGTTGACTATCGGGGGCTCATCATTGCTCGTCACGATTACGGCGCGGGTTCATCGTATTGTGGTGGTGTGATCGACATTGAAGCGTTACGTGATTTCCGTGCTCGCTCGCCGCTGATGAATTGGATAAAAGACTTACGGACCGAGGTTATCTCGTTGATTTACGAGAAGCCGATCTATCCAAAGAATCTGTGGCTCAAACGCAAGCCGATGCATCATGCGGAGTACAAAACTGAAGTGATCGATCGTCAGATTCGGCTTATGCAAGAGCGTGGGGTTTTTACGCCGCCAGCAAGAAGTGCGGCGGGAAAGGTACAGTCTGTGAAGTTACAGAAGAAGCACGGAAAAAAGCGAAAATAGCCTTCTTGTGGGGGACGCAGCAGACTGCGTCCCGGTGCGTCAATCAACTACATATACTTTCCGCGATTGCACCCCGAATCG
>JAYVFX010000526.1:0-3756 GCA_043772795.1 Deltaproteobacteria bacterium | reverse complement strand
AAGTATTGGGGAATAGGAAGCAGCTTTTTGCCATCAAAGATCTGAAAGGGCAGAGCAGGCTGTCCGGGAGGACGCGGCTCACGAGCAAAAATAAGGTCTAGCGTTCCCTTCAGTTGGGGGATTGGATCACCGGTAGTGTTGACTTTGTAAAAAGCGCGGACTACTGGCATGACATCGGCCTTTAAACGAGGCGGTTGTTGCCACTCACAGCGGTCACCTTTTTGCGGGCAGGTGGAGCGGTCCGCTAGGTAGAGATAGGCGATAGCTCCCTGATACGCTACGGTCGCTTGGTAGTCCTGTTCATTCTCATCGGGGTTGAGGACAAACTTGCGCAGCCGGAAGCCGGTTTTCTCGATGAGCGCAGGCGGCTCATCGTCCCCTTCGGTGCCCAGCGCATGGCGATCATCAGCGAGGACTGACGTATGTCCATGGTCGGCAATCAAGATCACGTAGGTCTCATCTCACACTCCTAGCTGCTCATAGGCCTCAAGCACATCACCGATCGCTTTATCGGTCACGCTTTCGAGATAGGCTACCTGTATGGGCAAAGGCTCAGAGTCCTGCGTGACCCGCGGTTCCTCAGCCTCATGCGTGAAAAGATCATTACCCGGAAGATAGACAATCTGCAGGGGGGGGACGCCATGTTCTTTGAGTGCGGCAATCAACTTTGTGACCGATTCTTGGTCAATCGCGGCATAAAGCTCCTGTTTGACTGATGCACCAAGCACGATGCCAGTGGCAAACTTAGCCATCATGGTAACGAATGCCGCCGGCTCAACCGTGGTAAAGAGGGTCGCCCCACGATAGACTTGGGAGAGGGGGACGTGGGAACGCACCCCTAGCAGCTCATATAGAGTCGGGGTCTGGAGCGCGTTACCCACCAACCCCTCCATGAGAGTTTTGCGAAAATCCTCCGTATCGGGGATCGATACTGGCGCTGGGGCCACGAACTGGCGCTGTTCTCGGACAAACCACTCGTTCCCTGGGACCCCGGTCTGGGCTGGCGGCGCTCCCGTGAAAATCGACGACTACGCGGCGACCGTCGTCGATGGCAATATGCTGAGCGCATTAGGCACCGCGTAGCCATGGGCGAAGCGACCATCCTGCTGTTCAGCTCCTAATAATGTTTGCAAGTGAGAGGCTTTCCCAGAGTGGAGAGCCTGCATCAGTTCGGGATAACCAGCACCATCAATGGCAAAGACGAGTACGCGGGGCCCTGGCCTGGGTGAGAGAGGCACCGCACGTAACGGCTTCTCTCCTCTTTGGGTTACCAAGGTAAAGACTTCCCCGCAAGAGTAGAGCACGCAGAGGGTTATTCCGATAATTATTGAGACTGAGATTCTCACCATAGCTGTCAGGAATATCAGGTTGTATTGCAAAAAAACGAGGTCTGAGAGAGCCTTACTGAAGCAAAGATAGGATCAGTGTGTGTTAAAGAAGCGTAATATCAGGTCATCTCAGCGCTGCTATGCAGCCTGCAGGGAACAATAAAAAACTCCCTGTTTTGCGGAGAGAGCAATGTACATCGAGTGCTGGATATTCTCCTCACTGTCACTACAAAAACTCTACATTTTCATATGGCAATATATTTGTTGAGAACGCAACATCTATCTACAGTTATCACTTTTTATTCTATGCCTTCGTGGTCCAATTTTTGCCCCCTACGTAAAAGAAGAGAGCACTGGTCTCGCGCTTGCTGAGCCACGCGAACACAAACACGCCGTTATCTTTGAAGTTAACGTAGAAGGTTCCGAGCCGTGGCAGGGGATCGTGAACAATGTGGAGAACCTGCAAAAAGCGTTCGGAGGCGAGCAGACGACGATCGAAGTGGTGGCACATGGCAAAGGCTTGGGGTTGCTTCTCGTGACAAACACGGCGCTGCAAGAACGGCTCTGGCATCTTGCCGAGACCGGCGTGGTGTTTGCTGCATGTGAGAATACGATGCAGCGGCTCCATGTCACCAAAGCCGACCTCGTGTCCTTCGCGACCACGGTAGACTCTGGCGTGGCCGAAGTTGTGCGCAAGCAGGAAGCCGGCTGGTCGTATGTAAAAGGGGGGGCCTGAACCGCCTACAGCGCAGGGACATGTTTTTCTTCTCGCGTTTTCCCCTCGCCGGAAACGTAGTCAAATGCGGCATTGACCTCCCCACCCATGAGAATAAAAACACCGATTAGATATAACCAGGTGAGTAAAACGATCACCGTGCCAATACTGCCATAGGTTGCATTATACGAGGAAAAATTCGTTACGTAGTACGAAAATCCCAGCGAGGTGATGACCCAGCCGATCACTGCAACTACAGAACCCGGAGTGATCCAGCGCCAGGATGGTTTTGCATTCGGCGCAAAATAATACAGAAGTGCTAAGCCAAACATTAAAAGTACAATGCTGACGGGCCACCGAATAAGGTTCCACATCAGCGCAAATGCTTCTCCGAGTCCGACCCCATTGGCGAGCCAGCTTCCCAGCTGGGGACCAAAAATCAGCAACACCGGTGCCACGATCATGAATAGTGACAAACCGACGACCAGCAGCATCGCAATCCCACGCATCTTCCACCATGGACGACTCTCTTCCACGTTGTACGCGCGATTAAGCCCATCCGCGACAGCGAGTATGGCGCTTGAGGCCGTCCACAGCGCTACGATAATGCCAAACGAGAGTAAGCCGCCACGCTGCTGATTGACTAAAGTGTGCACATGATCCTGGACCAGGGAAACGGCTTCGCCTGGTAACGCCCGAGATAGCAGATTGATGATCTGGTCGAGTAACTCAGGCACCGGAATGTAAGCAAGCAGCGTAGTCAGAAAAAGTAGAAAGGGAAACAGGGCAAACAGAAAGTAATAAGCGAGTTGGGCAGCTTGTCCGAAGCAATTGTCAGCGAGGATTTTGCTGTACACGCGTTTTGCCCATGAGCCAAACCGCAGTTCTCTCCAATACCCACCTTTTCCGGGCTGAGAATCCAATTGACGAGAGTACTGTCGCACAGTGGCAGGGGGAGAAACAGGAGAGGCGTGCTCTCGGTGTGCAGAACTCCCGTTTAACGGCGCTGTCAATGTGTCGGTAGGGTTTTTCACAGATCTCCTCCAAAACGATGATGCCGACCTAATAAAGCAAGCTCAGTGCCACAGTGGTCCCGAGGGAGGATGAGATAGCTGTAGCTCAATCCCTGCATACGATTGGTGACATTCTCTTCACTATATAGAACTATTTGTTCTTAGGCGCTCATTTCTCTTCATTACTCGTATCTCTCTGCGACGGTGGTGATGGCGTCAATATTGCAGTTCACTAAAAGAACGCGAGAGAAAACGAACTCAGTAGGAGAAAGAATGAAGGCCTTGTGTTGGTACGGAAAAAATGACGTGCGCGTCGAAACGGTACCTGATCCCAAAATCCTTGACCCGCGTGACGCCATCATTAAGCTCACGACAACAGCGATCTGCGGCTCTGATCTTCCTCTCTATGATGGAGGCACATAGCACCGGGAGTATCGATGCGATGTACGATGCGGTCAAGGCTGCGGTGTATTTAGCAACCGATCGTCCGCATGCCTTGCGCCAAGCAATCTACTCCTGTCGGAAAGGTGGCACGGTCTCCGTTCCCGGCGTGTATGGTGGGTTTCTTGACAAGATTCCCTTCGGTGCGGTGGTAAATAAAGCGCTCACGATTAAGTCGGGGCAAACGCACATGCACAAATACATGCGTCCGTTACTTGAGCGTATCCAAAAAGGCGAGATCGATCCGTCGTTTGTCATC
>JAYVFX010000525.1:0-7240 GCA_043772795.1 Deltaproteobacteria bacterium | reverse complement strand
ACGCCAAAACCACGGTTTCTGGCGTAGCCAACGTCGGAATGAACCCGACTTTTGGCAACAATCGGCGCACGATAGAGGCTCATCTTTTTGACTTCTCAGCGGATCTCTACGGAAAGCGATTACGGGTCAGTTTTATTGAGCATCTTCGAGAAGAACGGAAGTTTCCTTCGATTCCCGACTTGGTTCGCCAGATTCAAGAAGATGCGCATCGTGCGCGTACTATACTCGCTGGTTAACGCAATGTGATAGCCAAAATCAGCAATCATAATTGGATAGAGACGCCCCGGCGGGGCGTCTCTACAACTCTATGCAACAATTTGTGACTCCTGCACGGCTTACAGGGCAACGATTAGACCGTGCACTTGCCGAGTTGATGTCGACCTCGCGCTCGCACGTTAAAATGCTCATTGATCACAAGTATGTCCGTGTGAGCGGAATGTTACCGAAGGCAGGGTACGTGCTGCACGGTGGAGATCAGATCGACGTTTTGCCATTTGCTGCCCCGCCTGCTGCCGCGGTTGCGCAAGATATCCCACTTGAGGTGCTCTATGAAGATGAATTTCTTGCCGCAATCAATAAACCGGCAGGCATGGTGGTGCATCCAGCCCCAGGGCAGTGGTCGGGAACGGTGGTGAACGCGTTGCTGGCGCGCTGGGGATGGGACCCCGCGCCTGGGGCATTGCGTCCCGGGATTGTCCACCGGCTGGACAAAGACACCTCTGGCGTTCTTCTGATTGCGAAAGATGGAAAGACCCAAGAAGCTCTGGCGAGACAGTTTCAAGAACGCCAGGTCCGCAAAATGTATACGGCTCTGGTGTGGGGACATCTCGTACCGAAGACCGGGAAGATTGACTTGCCTATTGGCCGACATCCTGTCGATCGTAAGAAGATGGCAGTGAATATCCGCAACGGACGTGCCGCGGTGAGCCATTATAAAGTTGTGCGAGAAATTGCTGGGCTTTCGCTTGTACAATTGCTGCTCGAAACCGGACGAACACATCAACTGCGTGTGCATCTTGCCGCTATCGGTCACGCAATTATTGGCGATGTCGTCTATGGGGGAGTTCGTGGCTTCTCACGACAGGTATCCCCTGAGATATATCACTTTCCTCGGCAGGCGCTTCATGCCACGACCGTCCAGTTCTGCCATCCGATATCGCGGTCACCTCTCACAATTCGTGCGCCATACCCAGAGGATTTTGCTCGCCTCCTCGCCCTCTTTGCTGAGGAAACAAAAGTAAAAGAGACGACGATATTGTAACGACTTTGTCATTGACACTAACAAAGGAATTTAGTAACGTAAAACACGATCTCGTAGCACTTGACGCAAAAGAATTCCCTCACCACTTTCTCCCCTTTCTCAGCGACATATTGAGCGCCTTCTGGTCGTCCGCCACATGTGACTGTTTTCGCTCAATAAAGCTGTCTAACGGCAAGGCCTCTCGAAGTGGAGGGGTAAACTCCAGAAGCGAGTTCAAGTGCAAAGCGCAAAGGGAGGAATACCTGCATGGGTCGGACGTCCACAAAAAATGATACCGGCGAACCTCGAGAAGTCCGGGTCGATGTGGCCGAAGAAGAAGACGGTCTCAATCTCAAAGCCCTCAAAGAAAAGAAGATTAGCGAACTCGCGCAGATTGCGCGAGATTTTAACGTGGACGGAGCGTCGAGCCTTCGTAAGCAAGACCTCATCTTTGCGATTCTTCAAGCCCAAGCCGAACGTAGCGGTTTCATTTATGGGGAAGGGGTTTTAGAAATTCTTTCCGATGGATTCGGCTTCCTTCGTTCGCCTGATTACAACTATCTGCCCGGACCTGATGACATTTATGTGTCTCCGAGTCAAATTCGCCGCTTCAATCTCCGGACGGGCGATGTGGTGGCTGGACAGATCCGCCCACCAAAAGAAGGGGAGCGGTACTTTGCCCTCCTCAAAGTCGAGGCTATCAACTACGAAGAGCCTGAGAAAGCACGAGAAAAAATTCTCTTTGATAATCTGACACCACTGTACCCACAAGAGCAATTGAAATTAGAATATGCTCCTGACGAGTACACGGCGCGGATCATCGATCTACTGACCCCGATTGGCAAAGGACAGCGGGGTCTCGTGGTTGCGGCTCCACGGACGGGTAAAACCATGATGCTGCAGAGTATTGCGCATGGGATCGCCCAGAATCACAAAGAAGTTATTCTTATTGTCTTGTTAATTGACGAACGACCAGAAGAAGTGACCGACATGCAGCGTAGTGTCCGTGCAGAGGTCGTGAGCTCAACGTTCGATGAACCGGCGACACGCCACGTACAAGTTGCAGAGATGGTGATAGAAAAAGCGAAGCGACTGGTAGAGCATGGACGAGACGTCGTCATCCTGCTCGATAGCATTACGCGTCTTGCGCGGGCATATAATGCAGTAGTCCCACCGAGCGGGAAACTGCTGTCCGGCGGTGTTGATGCTAATGCGCTACGGGGGCCGAAAAAATTCTTCGGCGCTGCACGCAATATCGAAGATGGGGGGAGTCTGACCATTCTTGGCACCGCGCTCATTGACACTGGCAGTCGGATGGACGAGGTGATTTTTGAGGAATTCAAGGGAACGGGTAATATGGAGATCCATCTTGACCGTCGTTTGATGGACAAGCGCATCTTTCCTGCGCTTGATATTAACCGTTCAGGGACGCGTAAAGAGGAGATCCTGCTTCCCCGTGAGGTACTTAACCGTGTGTGGATTCTGCGTAAGTTGCTCTCACAGTTAAATACGGTCGAAGCGATGGAATTTCTCATAGACAAAATGCAAGGAACGAAAAATAATCAGGAGTTCCTTGAGTCGATGAACCAGTAACCAGAAGCCGTGCGTTGCAAAGGCCCCCCCCTTTTGCTACAAAAATCGCCCAGTTACTTCACGATCTTGCGATAGCACGTAAATTACGAGAAAGGCATATTTCATGGCCGAGGTGACGATTAAGCAACTCCTTGAAGCCGGAGTGCATTTTGGGCATCAAACGAGTCGATGGGATCCAAAGATGAAGCCGTTCATTTTTGGTGCGCGTAACGGCATCCATATTATCGATCTGCAACAGACGGTCGGTATGTTACGCGAGGTCTGTTCGTTTGTGCGCGACCTCGCATCTCAGGGCGGCCAATTCCTTTTCGTTGGTACCAAAAAACAAGCCCAAGAGGTTGTCCGCGAAGAGGCTGACCGGTGCGGTATGTTCTTCGTCAACGACCGCTGGCCCGGCGGCATGCTGACGAACTTCCAAACGATACGGAAGTCAATTGAGCGCTTGAAGAAGCTTGAAGAAATGCTGGAGAATCCGTTAGTGGCGGCCGCCCTCACTAAACGTGAAATTCTCGGTATGAGCCGTGAGCGCGATAAGCTCATGTCGGCTTTTGGTGGCATCAAGAATATGCGCAAACTTCCCGATGCCCTGTTTGTGGTTGACACGAAGAAAGAAGAGATCGCAGTCAGAGAGGCGAATAAACTTGGCATTCCAGTGATTGCCCCTGTTGATACTAACTGTAATCCAGATGCGATATCGCACAAAGTGCCAGGGAACGACGATGCGATCCGTGCGATTCGCCTGTTCACCAGCGTGATTGCTGAGGCGGTGCTCGAAGGCAAGACGACCTACGACGAACGGCAGCAGGGTGAGGGGAAAGATGTACAGGGTGAGATGCCTGCCTCGGAGGAGACACTGGCCACGGCGGGGGACGACGGAGGTACGATGTGAGTACGAAAGCCGGTTCGATGGCGCAAGTCAAAGAATTACGAGAACGCACGGGCGCCGGCGTTGTTGATTGCCAAAAGGCGCTCACAGAGAGTGGTGGGAGCGTTGAAAAAGCGATCGACTACCTCCGCGAGAAAGGGCTCGCTGCAGCAGCGAAAAAAGCCGGTCGTACGGCTGCGCAAGGGGTCGTCGGGTCGTACATTCACGGCGGCGGGAAAATTGGGGTCTTAGTCGAGGTGAACTGCGAGACCGACTTTGTGGCGCGTACTGAAGAGTTCCAAAAATTGGTCAAAGACATTGCTATGCAGGTTGCAGCAGCGAATCCTCGCTACGTGCGTCGTGAGGAAGTTTCTGATGCGGAAAAAGAACGAGAACGGGAGATCTATCGAGTACAAACGCTTCAGTCAGGAAAACCGGCAGCCGTGGTTGACCGTATTGTCGATGGAAAACTGGAGAAATTCTACAGCGATACGTGCTTACTAGAGCAGCCGTTCATCCGCGAGCCTGGGAAGACGATCGAGCAGCTCATTAAAGAGGTTGTTGTTCGAACTGGAGAAAATGTGGTGATCCGTCGCTTCGCCCGTTTTCAGATTGGTGAAGGAGACGGCGCTTCAACAGGACAAGCAGAATGACTACCCCAACGCCCCGGTATCGACGTATCCTATTAAAAATCGGCGGCGAGGCGCTGGCGGGTGACTTCGGATACGGTATTGAAGAAGAGATGCTTGCGCGTGTCGCGCGTGAAATAAAAGAAATTCACGACTTCGGTTGTGAAGTGGCCGTCGTCGTCGGCGGTGGGAATATCTTCCGCGGCGTCGCGGCCAGTGCGAAAGGGATGGGGCGAGCCACTGCCGACTACATGGGCATGCTTGCCACTGTTATCAACAGTCTGGCCATGCAGGAAGCGTTGGAGAAGATTGGAACTCCGACGCGAGTGATGTCTGCTTTGACCATTACCCAGGTTGCTGAGCCCTATATTCGCCGGCGTGCGACGCGACATCTCGAAAAACGGCGAGTGGTGATTTTTGCCGCGGGAACCGGGAACCCCTATTTTACGACCGACACTGCAGCAAGCTTGCGCGCCATGGAAATCGAAGCAGATATTATTTTCAAAGCGACCAAGGTTGATGGAATTTATGACGCTGACCCGATGAAGGTCAAAAACGCGAAACGCTATCAGGAACTGACCTATATTGAGGTCTTGCAACAGAACCTGAAAGTGATGGACTCGACAGCTATTTCTCTCTGCATGGACAATCAGTTGCCGATTCTGGTTTTCAGTCTGATTGAGCCAGACAATATCAAACGAGCCGTGCTTGGCGAGCCAGTGGGAACCTTGGTGCATGGAGGTCGCTCATGAACGCCCAGATCGTAGACGCAGTGAAGAAGGAAATGGAAAACTCGCTCGACGGGTTGCGCAAAGAACTAGCAAAGGTCCGCACCGGCCGGGCATCCACCGCCCTTATCGAGGGAATACTGATCGACTATTACGGGATAAAGTCTCCCTTAAACCAACTTGCGGCATTGTCCGCACCTGAGCCTCGTCTGTTGGTTGTTCAGCCCTACGATAAAGGCGTTATGGCTGCTATTGAGAAGGCGATCTATCAATCCGACCTCGGGTTAACGCCGGTCAACGACGGCAAGGTCATTCGTGTACCGATTCCAGATTTGACTGAAGAACGACGGAAAGAGCTGGTCCGTCATGTCAAAAAGGTCACTGAGGACTACCGCGTCTCGGTTCGCAATCATCGCCGCGATGCCAATGAGCGCATTAAGAAGTTGCAAAAAGATAAGCAAATTACCGAAGATGACGTACGTGCCACGCAAGATCGTATACAAAAACTGACGGATGAGCACATTGATAGAATCGAGAAAGTTCTCAAAGCAAAAGAAGACGAACTCATGGCCGTCTAACCCCTCACTTCTTTTCGATACAAGACCCTTTCCGTGACTGGATCTTCTTATCACTCCAACGTTGATAATGGGCTCGAAAAAGGCCGCTTGCCGCGACACGTGGCCATCATTATGGATGGCAACGGACGCTGGGCGCAACAACGGAGCCTCGGACGCGTGGAAGGGCACAAGCGTGGGCGGGAAGCAGTGGAAACCGTTATTGAGACCTGTCGCGAAGTCGGGATCTCCTATGTCACCCTCTATGCCTTTTCTACGGAAAACTGGCAGCGCCCACCAACGGAAGTGCGAGCCTTAATGGCTCTGTTACAACGCTACTTACGAAACGAACAGCCGCAAATGATGAAGAAGAATGTTCGTCTTCGTGCCGTTGGAGATCTTGATCGTTTACCATCCAAAGTTCGTAAATCTCTCGATGCGGTGATGTCGGCGACCTGCAATAATACCGGCCTGACCGTCATCCTTGCCCTGAGTTATGGGGCCCGCGAAGAAATTGTCCAAGCTGCGCGCGCGCTCGCACTCGCGGTGCAGCTTGGAGACCTTGCTCCAGAAGACATTACCGAGCAGCACCTCGCTCAATCACTGTGGACTGCGGATATTCCCGACCCAGATTTCCTTATCCGTACAAGTGGTGAGTTTCGTCTGAGCAATTTCCTTCTTTGGCAATTGGCGTATACCGAACTCTATGTGACTGACACGCTCTGGCCAGACTTCACTCGCGATGAGTTTCTCCGTGCGCTGGCGAATTATCAGAGCCGTGAACGTCGGTTTGGACGTACGGCTGAACAACAAACCGTATCGGAACCGAGACGAGCAACGCGTTAAGCTGCTTTGTGTTACGTGCTCGACTCCTTACTGCTGCCGTTGGGATCCCCTTGTTAATCGCTCTGGTGTGTTGTGCGCCGTCGTGGCTGTTTACCACAGTGATGGTCGCATTTACGACTATCGGCGTGTGGGAGTATTTTTCGCTCGTTCGTCCGTTACTTTCGCTTCCCTCGACGATTGGCATGGGCTGGGGAATGGCCGTAGCTGCGACGATGGCTTCGTTTTCTCTTGCGCTCGCGGTCCTTGTTCTTGTGAGTGGCTTGTTTGTTGTGTTCACGTTGGCGTTGCAGAACCACCAACCTGAGCGCGGGATTGTCGACGTCAGTCTATCACTTTTGGGCGTCGTTTCAGTGGGCTTTTTATTGCCTCATATGATGTGGCTGCGTGAAATTCCACACGGTCGTGCCTGGGTGTTCTTCCTTCTCTTAGTGGTAATGCTTGGAGATTCAACTGCGTATGGAGTTGGTCGCATGTGGGGAACACGTAAACTCATTCCGCATATCAGTCCTGGGAAGACTATTGAGGGGAGTCTCGGTGCATGTCTGGGCAACATTGGGGCGGCGATTGGTAGTTGGGTGTGGCTTCTCCCTGACCGTACGTTTGGGGAGCTGTTCCTGCTCGCGTTAGGAATCGGAAGTGTCGGGCAGATCGGAGACCTGTGTGAGTCCGCCATCAAGCGGGCCTGTGGGGCGAAGGATTCCGGTACCCTGTTTCCCGGCCATGGTGGCGTTCTTGACCGAGTGGATAGTTTGCTTTTCCCCTCGGCCATGCTCTATTACTATATT
>JAYVFX010000524.1:0-7829 GCA_043772795.1 Deltaproteobacteria bacterium | reverse complement strand
ATAGGTTATTCCCTGACAATTACTCAGGAGTAAATTGAAGGTACTCGTCCATTCCCCATTGTCGACGAAAATGGTGTAGGTGCCATTGACCGGTAAGACAGGCAGATCACAGCTCATCCCGCTATAGGTGTACGAACAGGACTTCAGCTCACTTCCATCGGGTTTATACACATAGAGGTACACGTACTGCCCAGCTGGAGTTGTTGCGAGATTAGTGAGGCCCAGCCCCAGATATTGCCCTGCCGTTCCGGCAAAGCTGTAGCGGGCATTTTGTCCAACCCGTGTACTGGTAGAGACACTGGTCGTTACATTCGTGCCGAGATCCTTCACCACATCGGTAGAGAGCGTCAACGTTGCCGTCACGACGGCGGTTGCACTAGGGACAATCAGTAGCGTGTAGCTGCCGGTCTCTGGGAGACGGGGAAAGTCGAGACTGAAAGTCGAGCTGAAACTGCGCTGGAGTATGAGGTCCGCGCCGCTGGGCGTTTTGATAAACAGCGTTGCACTACCACCCGTTACCGTCACTGGTGTTACACCAAGGCCAAGATACTGGCCTTGCGTGCCGTTAAAGAGGACCATCGCTACTTTACCTGCCGTGCCGGTATTGATCGCTAAAGGGGTACCATCTACCGCGATGCGTTGGGTCACACTGATGTTCGCGGCGGTCTGACCGGTAGGCACAACAAAAAAATCTTTACTACTCAGCGCAGTGCCTGCAGCCGTGCGGACTTTGATGGGACCGCTGGTTGTGCCTGTCGGGACAGTAGTGTTGATCGTTGTTAGCGTGCTGCTTGCTACTGTCGCTTGTGTGGCATTGAAATGGACGAAGTTATTTGCTGGGGTCGTGTCGTAATTGTTGCCGGTGATTGTCACCACCGCGCCTACCGCGCCAATTATTGGAGTAAATGCGGTAATCACTGGAATGCCATTGACAGGGCCTGTGGTGACGGTGAACGGGATTGCACTCGTGGCTACTTTGGTCCCCACTGTCACGGAAATGGGGCCGGTGGTCGCACCAGTCGGCACCTTCGTGGTCAGGGTGGTGGCAGTTGCTGCACTAACGACGGCAACGACACCATTGAACTTGACAATGTTGCTACTGACGGTAGTGCTAAACCCCACACCAGAAATCGTGACTATGGTGCCGATCGGGCCTCGATCCGGGGTGAATTCGGAAATCGCGAGGTCTCCGACAGCGAAGCGAGTGATCGAGGTCAGGTTGCCGGCAGCATCGTAGTTGTAGCGCGCGCTCTCCCCGGTCGGGCCGATCACTTGCACGAGGCGACCGGCTTCGTCGTAGACGTAGCGGACATCTGCGTGTACAGAGGAAGCACTGAGCACGAAGAACGAAACGACACTCAGTACGAGCGTCTCCAGCAAACGGAAATGTGACGAGCAACACCGACCATGTTGGCAGTGAGTGCGACGGTTGGCATGTCCAGCCGTGCGATAGCTGTGTTGATTGTGTCGATGGCTCACCGCAATTCTCCTCATAATTCTTAAGAATGAGATCACTACTAATGCTGTACAGGGGCGTCCTTCAATGCTTTCAGGAAGGCAAGTAAGTCGGCACGTTCTGCCAAGCTGAGCACCAGGGGACGACCAAGCGTCTTCCCGCGATAATAAATTTCTCGTTCAACTGCTTCTTTCAAGCTGGCAATACTGCCGTCGTGCATGTAGGGGGCGGTGTCGGCGACATTGCGGAGCGATGGAGTCTTAAATTTGCCAATATCCGTGGGCCGCAAGGTCACAACAAACCGCCCTAACGCAGCGATATCGGCATCCGACGAGATCAAGCGATCAAGTTCTTGACGGGGGGTAGTAGTAACAGTCTTCGTCAGCTGTGTGAGTTTTGGCACCAAGGAGTCAAACCCCAGCGCGAGACTATGGTATTCACCGTCAGTCAACGGAGCCTCGGTGGTCCCGATGTGATGACAGATGGTGCACCGCGCACGGCCACGAAAAAGCTCAAGCCCGCGACGTTCGTTGAGATTGAAGGCTGTGGCATCGCGTTTGAAGAGATGGCGATCGAGTGGAGTATCCGTTTGCTGGAGACTACGCACGTAGACACTGAGAGCTTGCGCAATCTCGGTCGGCTTTTCTTCTGAGACTGTACGAGAATGCCCGAACGCCTTTTGCCAGAGACTGTCATAGTCTGCGCGATCTCCAAGTTTGTTCAACAACTCTGCAGCATCACGCAGCCCATGTTCATTGGGGTTAAGGAAGGGATCCAGCACCTGGGCTTCAAGACTTGGGCGACGACCGTCCCAGAATTTCGCTTGCGTGTAGGCGGTGTTGCGTAACGAAGGTGTGTTGCGCGTGCCTTGTCGACCATGGACTCCTTGAGCGACGTTTCTGCCGTCAGTAAATGCTTTCTCTGGTTGATGACATGACGCGCAGCTTATTGTCCCGTCTTGACTGAGGCGTGCGTCAAAAAAGAGGGTACGCCCCAAGGCGAGAAGAGCCGCATTCTGGGAGCGCATCCCCTGCCCGTATTCGACGGCTGCCCAGGTGTGGTTTGTTGCGGTGGCCAACAGCCACACGACGCAGGCTAACCCCTGAGATGTCTTTGCCATGGCTCAGTATCCGAGACCTAATCATTCGAAACTGCGGGTAGCTCAGTTCTGACGGGCCACGCTTCCCCAAAGTGGCAATTGATTGATTGACAAAAGCTAGAATATCACAAACCGGAGTAGCGCTTATAGAACATTCATTATCGTGATGCAAGAGAAAAAATAACTATGGGTGTGTGAGGGAGATAAAATATGGGGGGTATTGTACTAAAGGGCAATATCCAACCAAGCCGGTCTCGATCAGTTGGTGTCGTTGGTTGAGGTACAACCCACACCTCGGGTACTTGATGTCGCGTGCGGTCCTGAATTTTATACGATGACGTTCGCTCAACGCTGTGGCCACGGCATCGGTGAAGGTCGATCGCATGGGACTCCAAGTGCAGCGAGAAGGTGGTCAGATTAAATTCACGTGCACCGGTATTCCATTTGTCGCGCGCCTGTGTGAGGCATAATGCGTAGTGCGCGAAGTGACGCAGCAATCTCTGCTCCTCTAATTTCCAAGCCAGATAACTGAATCGAACCACACGACATTGGCACACTGCCTACCAAAACCGCTCATGCTGAGCCCTTCGACTTCGCTTCGCTACGCTCAGGACGAGCGGGAAAGTGTCACTCTGTGGGGGAGGAAGTGTACGAATCTCGTGTGGACTGATTCAGAACACGATCGGATATTCCAAATACGTCTCGTAAATGAAATCACGGTGTTCGAGCAGAAGCGGAGAAAGCGCGGCTGCGACCGTCGGGTCGGTATTCGTGTAGAAGGCGCGAAAGCCGGTTGCCATTGGACACTTGTCAGGCGGTAGCGGTTGGACAATCGCAGCAAATGCCGCCCAATAGATATCGAGTGCAGTGAGTTGGTTGCCAATAAAAAATTTGCTGCCTTTTGCGTGTTGCGCCTCTAAACGAGAAGTGAGGAATCGTAATACTTCGGCCATACGGGCCGCGGCTTTTTGCGCTGCTTCTGGGCTATAGCCATATTTCTTTCCCATCTCTGTCCAGCGTACGTGCATCGGGTCGTCGATCTTGCTGTTGGTGAGCATGGAGTCCATCATCGTCAACCGCTTTGACCACGCAAAGCCATTCTCACCACAGATCTCGTTGATGTAACCAAACATTAAAGTCCGGTCTTCAATGCCGCTCGGAATCAATGGTGGGTTGGGTTGCAGTCGCTCCGCCAGATATAACTGCTCAATCCAGGTCGAACGTGGCCGTTCATCGTTCCAGATCGCTACCGGCGCGCTTTGCTGGGCGGTCCATTCCCGTAACTCACGATCTGAGCCGTCCTTACCGGCGGCAGTGACCGGCGTATACGGAACTTTCTTCACCCAGAAGATACTCTTACAGGCTTCCCGCCACGGGCCGGGAATCGTATACGCGCCGAGGATCAGTCTGAGCCCCGACATCGTCTTTGCCTCTTCAATGCTTGCGTACTTCAACTTGAGATCCATCATACCGATTTCTTGGGCCATTGGCGGCTCCTTATTCTTTTACGCATTACGTGCAGCGTGTTACCTGTTTTACAGATGCGGCATCACGTTGTGTGCTAATTCTTCAAGATGTGCCATTTCATCGAACACTGGATTCAGCATGAGATGCTGGGCTCCCGCCTTGACCAATTCACCTAACTTGTCGGTAACTTCTGCTCGGCTGCCCCACAGCGACACGCGAACCGCCATATCGGCACTCTTGTAGCGCATGGCAAACCACTCACGTAAGCGCTGTTCAGCCCGCGCCTTGTCGTTATCGATCGCAACATACACACGTTTTGAGATTGGCAGCGTCGCGGGATCGCGTTTGAGTTCGTCGCAATACTGCCGGAGCAGTCCGACATGCTCGACGAAGTCCGCTGATGAGGAACTACCTGCTCCCATCCACCCGTCGGCATGACGAACGGTACGTTTCAAGCCGATGGGAGTCCGTGCACCGAACCACAGCGGTGGATGTGGTTTTTGTATGGGCTTAGGTTCCATTGCTACATTCTCGAACTGCCAGTTCTCTCCCTTAACGGTGGCGAGTGGCTCGGTCCACAACGCTTTCATCACTTGCAGTCCTTCGACAAAACGCCGCGAGCGCTTGCCGGTGTATGCACCGAATACCGCCTCAGGAACATGCGGTCCGCCGATGCCCACACCAACAGTGAGGCGACCCTGACTGAGATGATCAAGCGTTGAGAGGCTTTTTGCCAGTTGTACGGGGTTGCGAATCACCGTGAGTAACACCGAACTACCAATCCGTACGCGTGACGTCAGCGCGGCTGCGTAGGTCATGACGGTAACAGGTTCCAGAATCGGCGCGTCACTAATAATCTGCTCTTGTACCCACAAGCTGTCGTAACCCAACTCTTCGGTGTGTTTGCAGAATTGTTGCAGAAACGGAACCTGAACTGGCTTGCTGCCATCACTTTGCGGAATCGCCATGCCACAGGGGGTGCGACCTTTTGTCATGAGAATCTCCTTACGATGAAATCTGTCTCGTCATCGGCGTCAAATAGAACCACGCCTGCTGCGGTGCCCCGGAACGTTTCAGCACAGCCTGCGCGTCCAGCAACAATTGTCCAACTTCTGTATGTTTGAAAAACCAGGCCTCAGCCTGTCGTGCCGCTGGGACATGATCAGCTAATCCTAATGCAGCTTCTTCATAATACGCACGTAAATCTGCGGCACATAGCGCAGGGCTCGCGGGGAATCCGGCCTCGTCAGGCGGCACACCTTCAACGATGTTGAGGAAACCCTGAATCGCGGCGGTGAGGTTATCAAGGGTTAGCGCCTTACCGAAAGAGGTGCGACCACTCCGCGCCAATGCTCGCTGATACGCGACGCGGAACCCCAGCGCCTCGTTAAACGCTGGAGGGAGATGGGCGTCAAAGCCAGGAGGGAGCTGACACACCATCGCGTCAGAGCCTTCATCGACAATCGTCTCGGGAAAATCGACGAGGATTGGCGTTTGTTCTTTCGGCGTATCCAGCAAGGCGAACGTCGCTGCCAGCACTTTATGTTGATACCCAGCATCGAGCGGCTTTCCTAATGGACGGCCTAACGGGAAGTCACAGTACAACGCACGTGGAGCCTTGGCACGTTCAGCCTGGCCTCGGACTGCCATTAGCGACACAGTGGCAATACCTGCTGTTTCAAAGACGTTGGCGAGCACACCTACGGTGCGCGTGCACATCGGTCACACAGGGGTCAGCAATACGACATCAACCTCGTCGTCGCGCAGAACCTTGGCGGCAGCCGGACCAGTATCCAGCCGCATGGTTGACAAGTTATGATCCGGTTGCGCACCCATAAACGAAATGTGACGCGACGCCACCGAACCGATGACTCCACGCTCAGCCAGTTCGTGCAGACGATCAAGCGGATAGACGACGTTGAGATCGAGCGCGAAGCCGCTACGATCAAAATTGGGACTGAAGTGGGCGAAGCCCAGCTTACGGTCAGTACCCTCCAATACAGTGAAACTCTCATCGCCTGGCTGCCAGTGCAGTTGCCCATCACTGCGCAGACCTGCAGTCGTGACGATGGCAACCCGTGCGTTTTTAAGTGGCGGCGGTTGCGTGAATGACGGGTGTTCAAATTCATACACCGGTACGTCATTGACGCGCGCGCGAACGATCTGATCCGTGCTTTGCTGATTGCCCATGTGGCTCCCCTTATGATAGCGGTACCCTGCGTTGCGCGGATAATAGCAATGGTCGCATGCCTGAAGCAATTGCACTCGCGTGTCAACGTAAAGAAAGGAGCGGCTATGACGGACTACGCCCATCCAGAAGTTTTGGTGAGCACCCAATGGGTGGCTGACCACCTCAATGATCCAAAGGTCCGAATTCTCGAGGTCGACATTGCCCCAACTGCTTATAATGCGGGTCATATTCCTGGGGCGCTGTACTGGAGTGCCGTCGGAACGGGACTGCAGCCCGATTTTCGCACAGTCGTGGATAAAGCTACGGTCGAAGCACTCTGTTCACGTTCTGGGATTGCCAACGATACCACTGTCGTAGCCTATGGGGAGTTCGTCGCATTCGGGGCGTGGGTGTATTGGTATCTCAAGATGTTTGGTCATCGCGATGTGCGGGTGTTCAATGGCAATCGCAAAAAATGGACTGATGAGGGTCGTCCGCTCTCGACTGAGGCTCCAGTGATCACCCCGACAACCTATGTTGCTCAAGCTCCGAACTTCGCTACGCGTGCAGTACAAGCGGACGTGCGTGCCGCCATAGGTTCGTCGGGCACGGTGTTGATCGATACCCGGCGCCCAGAAGAATATCGCGGCGAATTATTCATGATGGAGCCGCCCAAAGAAAACGAACGCGCTGGTCACATTCCTGGCGCGACCTATCTGTACTACGAAGATGCATTGAATCTTGACGGTACCTTCAAGTCGCGGGAAGAATTGGCCGCCTTGTATGCCAGTAAGGGCGTTACGCCTGAGAAGGATACCGTCACCTACTGTGCGGTCGGCATTCGCGCTGCTCACACCTGGTTTGTCTTGAATCAACTGTTGGGGTACTCGCAAGTGCGCAGCTACGACGGATCGTGGAACGAGTGGGGCCGGTTAGTGGATACGCCGATTGAGAAGTGAGATGTAAAAAAAGTAGTCAGTAGTCAGTAGAAAAAAGCCTTTGGACTTTGGACCTGGGACTCCGGATATTCTAAGGAGGGACAAATTGACAGGCGTTGGTGTACGAGTATGGCTGCTGCTCTTTTCCATGACCATGATAGTTGGAGAAAGTCGAGCCGATGACCAGCGGGCGCCATTGGTTGAATGGAGTACCACCAACATCCAGTACATGTATGGATTCAACTGGAATGTTGGCAAAGATGTGGTTGATACCTTTACTATCGAACACACCGATAGTTGGCATTATGGTGATAACTATTTTTTCATGGACGTTTTGAATGTGGTTGAACAGGAGCGCCACTCGCGCTTCAACTACTATCTGGAGTATCATCCACGCTTCAGTCTGAACAAAATGTTTGGTCTGAACTTGGCAGCAGGACCGATCAAAGAAGTACTGATTGCCAACGAGTTCGATTTTGCTGACGGCTTCTTCAGCCACTCGACCGGGATTGGCTTTAGTCTGGACCTCCCGCGTTTCACCTATGCCAATGCCAACTTCATGGTCAGAGACAATGTCGATGCCGACAGTGACGTGGCATTTCGAAGTGGACTGGGGAATGCCGTTCACGTTCTTCGGGTTACCCTTGAGCTATGAAGGCTATGTTGACGTGGCAGGGCCAGAAGGCACCTTCGTGGAGA
>JAYVFX010000523.1:0-4720 GCA_043772795.1 Deltaproteobacteria bacterium | reverse complement strand
CGCCAAGAAGGAGAATCGAGCCTTGTCCTTCGCCAACTCCAGCGGCGCTGTGGCGAATTGTCACCTACTGTGCGGGAGCAGATTACACACCTGAGTCTGCCGCAACTCGAAGCCTTGGGTGAGGCGTTATTGGAGTTTCGTGGGCCAGCGGATCTGGAGCAGTGGCTGGCGGCACATGGGTAGGAGTGAGATTGAGAGTTACGAGAGTTGTCTTGAGTGATTGGGCCATTTTCTTATTGAGTCATTGCACCATCGGGCCATTGAGGAAAACACTTCTTCACTTCTTCACTTCTTCACTTCTTCAATGGCTCAATCACTCAATCACCCGATGACTCAATCCTTTTAGCTAATCTCCACCATCCATCCATGCGGGTCGGGCTTGAGGCCGCGCTGAATCGCAGAAATGTCATCGAAGAGGCGCTGCGCTAACGGCCCGACTTTTCCATCACCAATCGTGAGCTTTTCTCCTTTATAGGCCAACTCACTGACTGGTGAGATTACGGCTGCCGTACCCATGCCGAAGACTTCACTCAGTCGCCCATTTTTTGATGCGGTAAACACTTCATCGATACTGATCTGCCGTTCGGCGACACGAATTCCCCAATCACGAGCAAGCTGCAACACCGTATCGCGCGTGATGCCAGCGAGGGTAGAACCGTTAAGCGACGGGGTGATGAGTTCGTCGTCGATGACAAAGGCAATGTTCATCGAGCCGACTTCCTCTATATATTTTCGTTCAACCCCGTCGAGCCACAAGACTTGGGTGTAGCCTTTGTGATGCGCCTCTTCTGCGGCTGCCAGACTAGCAGCATAGTTTCCGCCAGTTTTCGCGTCTCCAGTTCCGCCTCGCACTGCACGGACGTAGTGATCTTCGACGAGAATTTTTACTGGATTAAATCCTTCAGCATAGTATGCGCCCACCGGTGAGAGGATAATGAAGAACAAATAACTCTGCGACGGCCGGACACCCAAAAATGGCTCGGTGGCGATCATCGCCGGACGAATATACAGCGAGGTCCCCGATGCTCGTGGCACCCAATCGCGATCAGTTGCGACCACACTTTTGATGGCCGACAAGAATAATTGTTCGTCCATCTTTGGCATGCACATACGCTCACATGAGTGGTTCAATCGCACGGCATTTTTATCTGGCCGGAAAAGCAACGTTGTCCCGCGTAGTGAGCGATAGGCTTTCAAGCCTTCAAAAATTTCTTGGCTATAGTGCAGTACAGCCGCCGAGGGCTCTAACGTCAATGGTCCATACGGCACGACGCGTGGATTATGCCAGCCTTGGTCGGCGGTGGCCTCCATCAAGAACATGTGGTCGGTGAAGTACCGACCAAACCCAAGCTCTTCGTCTCGTGGTTTCGTCTTTGGACTCGTCGTACGGGTGACTGGAATTGTCGTAGCCATGAGCGTGAGGACTCCTCATCTTGTGTGCTCCAGCCTCCACGATGAGCAACGAGGTGCTGAAGATGAGCCTCTGGCCTATAAGAAAATCCGGCAGGACGCAATGGGAGCATGACGCTTGCGATAGGCCAGCGTCTCACCCTATAAAGGAAGTTCTTAGCCTATCGGTAAGGAGCAACGCGTGAGAACACTTTTAGTGATTGCTTGCTTGTCCATCTCACTGGAAACCGTTCACGCGCAAGACATCTACAAATGGGAGGATGAAAAAGGCGTGATTCACTACGGCGATAGGCCGTCAGCGCCTGGAGCGACACCTTTTAAGAAAGAGAATGCGCCGTACTCGATGCCGGGAGGCCAGTCCGACACGCCAGTGCGTGAAGAACCCACGAGTCCCTCACGGCGACGTGAACCACGAGAACGAGCGCAAAGACCGACGTTACCTTCCCCAACGCTACGGCAGCCGAAAGCGTGGATTGATCATCCCGGGGGAGATTTCTCGATTGCCGGAATTCTGCGTAATGGGGGGCGTGGGTTGTGTGACTCTCCAGTCGTAGAGGTTACGGTAATAAACGAAATGGGGGGCATAGATGGTCGCTTTGAGGTTGCTGCGGCACCGACCGAAATTGGCAAAGGCGAACAGGCGCAGTTCTCGGGCAAGTACTTCGCTCCGGTTGGGGATAAGCTTTCTTGGGAGGCGACCCCACGGTGCGGGAGCACAATCGGGGCGATTTATGGTGCGCGCAAACGTGGCTCGTTACGAATTACCCACAACCGCATAGTGCCATCGAAAAAATTGAAGACCTACAAATAGTCAGGAGGGAACTCTTATGGCTGGTGTCCCAAATTCGAAACGTAAAGACCGATCAGATTATGTAGGCCGGGCCGTGCCCGCTATCGGTGAGGTGACTTTAGCTGACAAGATGAATCTTCGGCGCCCGCCAGCGTTCAAAAAAACCGGCTTGTGGGTTTTTTGATGCTTTGACCTCTTCGAGGTGGCTCTCAATATCAGTGAACAAACGTGCGACATCAACACCGAGGTAGCTTGGACGGTAGTTTTCCAGACGCATCAAGCCTTGTTTCAAGAGATTGATTGCTCCTTGCGGAATGCGACGATTCACGCGTAAATGCATTCCGGTTGCAAGGCGGATTAGGCCTTCGTAGAAGTTGCGGTCGTCACCCTCTGCCTCATGCCAGATGTCTTCGAGAAGTTCATGGCAGTTAAAGTATTCGCGCTGATTAAAGCGGGTAACCGCTTCTGTGAGTTTTGCATGCATAGATGTTTATCATACCAAGCCCGATTATCTTGGGTAGTAGTCTTTAGCCTACTCTCCCTTGCTGAGTTGGTCAGAACGATTCCTGTTGCTGCCCAAGGGATCAACAAAACCTGGAAAACCCTCGACGAACTCTCAGCCGAGGAACGGGCGACTATCGACTTGCGAGGCGACACTCCGCGCGATCCACAGATTCCCTATCTGCCGACGGAGCCGTATCCCTTCACTCCTCCATACACGGCGGAAGAATTGGGCTACCTTGCCTTTGAGCTTGACACACTGCGGCCACGCTTTTCGCACATGTGGCTCAGTGTCGTGCAAAGTATGACTGCAAACGGTTACATCCTGACGACGTTGAAGAATAACACGGCGATTCTCTACTTCCCTCAAGACGGAGTAGCGAGCCTCCTGCGTATGCCGCCAGGCACGCAGTACCTGCGCGCATTCTCGCAATTCACTAGTCCACCGGAGTCCGATGGTGACCAGCAATTATGGTTTGAGTATCGTACTGACCACTCATTTACCAAGAAGCAGGACCGCTACCTCTACCGTCCTGGGTTGCGTCGTATCCGTCGCCAACCACAACCACGTCGCGAGGATCGCTTTCCCAACAATGCACAGTCGTTTGATGACTTACAGGGACGCGACCCGTGGGAGTTTTCCTGGCAGATCCTAGGGACCGACGTGTTGTCCTCCACTGTACGATTTCCTCACACTCGCGCCGTGGTGCCTATTACTCGACAAGATGGCTCAGTATACGAGCAAGAGACCAAAGCACTGAAAGTGATGGGGGACACGTACCCCGGATATACGCCCGATGGTGGTGTCGAGTGCTACGTGGTGGAATCAATCCCACGACCAGAGTGGCTTCCCGATTACTATTGCAGCAAGCTGATCTACTGGATCGATAAGAAATTGTTCTGTCCACTGCGAGTCGAGCAATACGACCGCGAGGGCAAACTGCGAATGGTTGCGGAGAGGCTAGAGCGCAGCGAGTACCCAGAAAACGGGCGAAGCGGCTACACCCCGCTCGTCGTCCTTTACTGGGCAACTGATATTGACGTGATGACCGCTGGGTTCCATGACTACCATCGCAAAGTCAACTGGTTAGAGGATCACTGGGAGTCCTATTTTAACCCGGAATTCCTGCGTCGAGGATGGTTCTTGAGTCCGTACAAAAGTCGGGCACAAGTTGATTCTCCCGACCAATTCTACTTGCGGCCGTTACTCTATCGAGAGAAATTTCCTCAACACCGGCGGATCGAACTTGCTCCAGAAGTTGCTGCCCGAGTTGCGGCTCAAGAAGCCGCTGGACATTTAGTGTTTGAAGTCAATGGGAATGAAGAGCAATAAGCACGTAAAACGTGAAGCGTAAAACGTAAAGGAAGGGTGGTGGTTAATCGTTACGTTTTACGCTTCACGTAACAGGAGGTCCTATGTCATACGAAACACTCATCTACGCAAAAGAGGGAAATATCGCCACTGTTACACTGAACCGACCCGAGAAGCGCAATGCCTGGACCACGCAGATGTCGGAAGATGTGGTCGATGTATTCAAAGTGATGGAAGACGATCCTGAGGTACTAGTAACCGTGCTGACTGGTGCGGGTACGCAAGCCTTTTCTGCCGGTGCAGACTTAGGGAATCCGAAGACACATCGTGTAAACTCTCCGGGTGAGCACCTGGCGACTGTCAGCCCACGCGGCTTTGCGGTGTTCAATGCGGTGACCGATTATCCCAAACCAGTGGTAGTTGCGATTAACGGCTTTGCCGTTGGCATTGGTTGCCTGATTACGTTATGTGGTGACATCTTGTTAGCTTCAGAAAATGCCGAATTCGGACTCCCGCAGGTGCCACTGGGAATCATTCCGGCTTATGGGGGTGCGGTGCGTCTTGCCCGTTACATTGGTCGTGGCAAAGCGATGGAGATGGTGCTGCTGGGAGAGCGCATTACTGCTGCCGAAGCCTATCGTGTTGGTCTGGTCAATAAAGTTGTCCCGTTGCCGGAGCTTATGCCACTCGCCTACAACTACGCCAAA
>JAYVFX010000522.1:0-12334 GCA_043772795.1 Deltaproteobacteria bacterium | reverse complement strand
GTTTCCTTCGTCGTCCCACAAGTTCTTTGAATTCCATGCGGTATACTCCTTCCGCGACTATCGATCTTCCTTACCCAGGGGGCTGTGTGCTGTCAAGCTGAGAGCGCGAGCGCGCCTTGACATTTACCCGGAAATCTCTAGGTTATCGGTACTTATAATCAAAAGTCAATGTCTACCCGGGAGGGGGTGAACGTTACATGGCGGGAGTCCGCGTCAAGGAGAACGAGCCGATCGAAAGTGCAATCCGCCGCTTCAAAAAGCAGTGTGAAAAGGCCGGTATCCTGCAAGAACTCAAAAAGCGTGAACATTACGAGAAACCGAGTGTTCGCCGCAAACGCAAAGCAATCGCCGCACGCAAACGAGCATTACGTCGTGCGAGTCGCTCATTCTATTAGTTCATAGACCGAGGTGCCTGTCCGGGCACCTCTCATACCTCACTCTTCCGAGTTCTCCTTTGGTGGGTGACAAATCCATCCACCGGTTTTTCCCGCTTTACAACCCTTTTCTTTTTGCCCCTGTTACCTTAGGAAAGAATGGAACAGTTCCAATACAGAGAACGGGGGAATGTATGGCGAAGATCAGACATATTGCAATTGCAACCCAGAATGAAGAAGAAACGGCCAGGTTCTACGTGGACGTGTTTGGCTTGAGCCAGATTGGCAAAATCGATATACCGGCCGTGTCGGGTTATTTCTTAACCGATGGCACAATCAACCTAGCGATTCTGCATTTTAAGAATGATCAAGTTGCCGGTGTAGAACGAGGCAAGGAGTGGAGTGGCATCCATCATATCGGGTTTCAGGTGGAGAGCTTAGAAGAGATCGCTCAGAAGGTGGCAGAAGCTGGCGGCAGTCCGCGCGAGGACATCAACCACGCCCTTGGTCTCATCGCCGGTCCTGTGGGGCACGGGAATGCAGAGGTGCGGTACAGCGGACCAGATGGCGTCACCTTTGACGTGTCGCAGACAGGTTGGGTTGGGACAGCCGGAGGATCCACGCGCCATTCCGGTAAGACAGCCAAATCTCCGGCTGAGCCATCCAACTGATAGTGATCTGGTTAGACGTGTTGCCGTGACATCTGGGACCTTTTCTCGCAAGACTGGTATACCAACGTGAAGACCGTAAACGTCGAGAATGCACAGCAACAGATACTGGTGTCCGATCGTGTGAGCCTCCGCTATCAACACCACGAGTGGCATGGGACGGTCATTAAAAAAGGTCGGACCCATGCCCATGTCGTGATTACCGATGGACGCGAATTCCGTGTACCGTACCAACAGTTAGTGAAAATACCTGGTGCGGTGTCGCCTCCGGTGCGGACGCTGAGCGAAACGCGCCGCGCGGAGTTGACCATTGGTGATCGCGTGCATTTCGATGTTCGTGGTGTGACCGTGCACGGGGTGATTGTACGTCTGAATCCCAAGCGTGCGTATATCGTTACCGACGATGGCAGCGAATATCACACCCCGTACGGACTCCTGCAGAACGTTACGAAGAACCAGGGGTCAACAACAAGCATTCGGGGTACGGCGAACTTGGATGCCATTGCTCAACTCGCGAGACACTTATTCGTTCAACACCAACTGCAGCACTGGAGCTTTCAGTTTGATGACGGCAGGAAACGCGCTGGGTGTTGTCGCTATGATACGCGGGTAATCTCGATATCGTATGAATTCGCCAAACATGCACCAGATGAAGAGATTCGTGATACGCTGCTTCATGAGATCGCCCATGCGTTGGTAGGAAAAGCCCACAACCATGACGACGTCTGGCGTACTCAGGCGACAGCAATTGGTTGTTCTGGCCAGCGTTGTCACGATATACAGTTCACTACGCCACGGTACATCGTGAAGTGTGAGCGAGACTGTTGGGTTACAACGGCGGAGCGAAGAAGGCGCGGTGTGATCTGCAAACACTGCCGGGGGCAGATTGTGTATCTGTTGTATACCGACGAACGCTGGCGTAACGAGCAGGTACGACATCCCGTATGACAGACGACGAGTCACTTATCTCTGACATCTAAAAAGGAGAACTGTTCGAGTGCCGGGATAGACGCTTCCATGGATTCGCGGCATAGATAATAGCTGCGTGCTGCAAATTGTCTGACTGTTTATGGATGGACGGATTCCAGAAGCCACGCTGGCCGAGATTCGTGCTCGTGTCAGCATCGTCGAGATTATTTCTGCCCACATTGCTTTGCGCAAAGCTGGGAGAAACTACACCGGGCTCTGTCCGTTTCACGGTGAGAAAACCCCCTCGTTCAGTGTGAACGAAGAAGGCGGATTCTATCATTGCTTTGGCTGTGGAGCCGGAGGCAATGCGTTTACGTTTCTCTCGCATGTGGAAGGCCTTACCTTTCCCGAGGCGGTACGGCGGTTGGCAGCCAAAGCGGGAGTTGCTTTGCCGCAAGCCGAGCGTGACCCGCAAGCGCAGGAACGTGCGCGACTCTATCGGCTCAACGATATTGCTGCCACTTATTTCCAGCGCTGCCTGTGGGGCAATATTGGTGAGACCGCCCGTCGTTATCTAGAAGAGCGAGGGTTAAGTAAAGAAATTGCCGAGCGGTTTCGTGTAGGATTTGCTCCTTCTGGAAATGAAGGGCTCGTCCGCTTTCTCACCATGCAGAAGGCTCCGTTGGACAAGGCCGCGAGCCTTGGGTTGATTGGCAAGCGAGACGAAGGCAAATTTTACGATAAGTTCCGCCATCGTCTGATGTTTCCGATCACCGACATTGTTGGTCGCATCGTCGGTTTTGGCGGGCGGTTGTTGCCAATGGCACAAGAGCAGTCGGCCAACAATGCACAGATGCGAACCTTGCCTAAGTATTTGAATTCTCCAGAATCAGACATCTACAAAAAAAGTACGCTTCTCTACGGTCTTTCCCAAGCTAAGGATGCGATGAAGAGAAATGGCCGAGCGATTCTGGTGGAAGGCTATATCGACCTCCTCGCCCTCGTGCAAAATGGGCAGGAGGAAACCGTTGCGGTGTCAGGGACTGCGCTTAGGGCTGCGCAACTGAAAGCGCTGCATAATTTTGTCCCTGAGGTGTACCTCTTCTTTGACGGAGACGAAGCTGGCAGAAAAGCGGCGACACGGGCCTTTCCGTTATGTGTTGAAGCTGACCTACGTGGCCGTGGTGTATTTCTGCCGCAAGGCGAAGACCCGGATACGTTCGTGCGTAAGTATGGCACGGACAAACTTCGTGAGCTGATTGATCATGCCGAACCGTTGGAAGATTTCTATTTTGCTCGCCATGCGCCGCCACCCGGAGCAACAGCGTTCCAGCGCGCCCAGGCCGCCCGTGAGGCGATGGCGATATTAAAGTCGATGACTGATGTTGTTACGCGTGGCGCGTTACTGACGCAGATCGCACAACGGTTCGGGGTCAGTGAAGAAGAGTTGCGGCGAACAGCGACGACGCCAGAGCCTACTCGCTCAATTGGACTACGAAGTCCGGCAGCCCCAGTACGGAGAGAACCGCAGAATGCGCTTCTCATTGCAGAGACCGAATTGCTACAACTGATGCTGGTGGATCGCGCGGCTGCTCTACATATTGCTCAAGAAGGAATTATCCCTAGGTTTCAGCAATGGGCGCCTATTGCAACCGAAGTGGTATCGGCGTGGCAGAACAGTAATGCTCTCGATCTGGGGGATTTTCTCGGACGTTTGCCAAAGGGGATAGCTGACCGTGTTACCCGATTGTACACGATCGCGGAAAACAGTGGCGAAGTCGAGGCG
The DNA here is from genome assembly GCA_043772795.1 of Deltaproteobacteria bacterium. Classification (GTDB taxonomy): domain Bacteria; phylum Desulfobacterota; class Binatia; order Bin18; family Bin18; genus VGTJ01. Next base: position 8,597 of record JAYVFX010000522.1, on the reverse strand, counting down.
CGTCAGCAAATGCTGCTCGATTGTATTGCCAAGATTCGGAATGTTCAGCAGCGAGCTGAGCGCGACCAGTTACGGCTAGAGCTACGGGAAGCTGAACGGACCGGGAACGAGGAGGAGTTACGCGCCCGGCTGCAACACTTACAGCGGCGCAGTGGACAGGAATAGAAAAAGTGAGAACGCTATGATATGAACACTCCCTTGGAAAGGAATAATTGGGCCCATAGCTCAGTGGTTAGAGCTGCCGGCTTAAGGCAATACGTCTACGTTGATCTTCCAGGGATGACACGTGGTGATACTGTGTGGCATTCCTCAGTCAATATGACAGAAAGTTGCCAAGGGCTGCTTGAGGAGCAATCTTCAAGTGATACCTGTCAAATTCGGGGAAGCCTAAGTCGAGAGATATGGTAATCCCGAGCCAAGCCTCATTAAGTTGATGAGGAAGGTGTAGAGACTAGACGGCAGGCACCCTACAGGGGTGAAGGGATAGTCCAGCCCACGAATCCGAAAGGAGCAGCGAAAGCTGTGGTGGGATGCATAACCGGCTGGTCCCAGGTTCGAATCCTGGTGGGCCCATCTGTGATAGAAGTGTTACACTGCTTGTGACCCGAGCCCAGAGGACGAAAGGAGGTCTTCGTTGTCCACACCGATCGACCTGCTAGCAGCTCTGCAAGAAATTGACCAACGTTTACGTCAAAAAGAGACCACTCTCCAAGAGCTCCGACAGCAGATTTCCGCTAGCGTCAGTGCCATAGAGATCAAGCAAAAAGAGGCAGACGCTCAGCAACTCCGCCTCGCCGAACTCGAATCCCGCCATCAGGGAGCTGAGCTTCAACTGAAAGAAGAAGAAGGAAAGATCAAAGAAAAGCGCGTTCGGCAAAACCGTATTCGCAACGACCGCGAGCTGATGGCCGTGCGTCGTGAAATCGAGTCGATGAAAGAGGCCAACGAAAAGATTGAAGAGGACGGCCTCAACCTGCTTGAACAGATTGAGCAAGAGCGAACGCGTCTCGCCCAGTCGCAGGCCCAGATTGAAGAACTCAAAGGGAAGATGACAGAAGAAGCCGGTGGCGTTGAGACGCAAATCGTGAGCCTCGAAAGGGAGGCCCGACAGGAGCGCAACGAACGCGAGAAAGTTGCCCGAGAGATCGATGCTGACCTCCGTACGCGCTATGAGCGAATTTTTGCCAAACGTGGAGGCGTCGTCGTTGTCGAGATTCGCTCCGACACGTGCCAAGGATGTTACATGCGGATTCCTCCCCACCTGAGTAACCAAATTCGTAGTAGTGTCCAGGTGAATACAAGCACGATCTTTTACTGTCCACATTGTGGGCGGATTCTTCACTGGCGACCAACCTCAGAAGGAGCGTCAGAAGTTTAAACAAGACGTGAGAGAAGATTAAACGGTCGCGTGCCTAACGGTACGAGGAAAGTCCGGACTCCACGGGGCAGGGTGGCTGTTAACGGCAGCCCGTTGCGAGGCGGGGAAAGTGCCACAGAAAAGAGACCGCCGGCTCGGCAGATAGAGCGAGAGACAGAGATAGAGAAGGGAAAGCTGAACAGTCTTTTTCTCTCGCTCTCTGTCGCAAATCTCTGTCTCAGGTCGGTAAGGGTGAAAAGGTGAGGTAAGAGCTCACCAGATTCTTTGGAGACAAAGAATGCTCGGTAAACCCCACCCGGAGCAAGGCCAAACAGGAGGGAGCCTGACCGTAGGCAAAAGACGCCCCGCTTTCCCCTCCGGGTTCGGTCGCTTGAGCATGCTGGCAACGGCATGCCTAGATGAATGACCGTTGTCTCTTCCTGTTACGAAGAGAAACAGAATCCGGCTTACCGATCTTCTCTCACGCCCCTTCTCTTATCATTCGCACGATTGCGATCTGGAAGGACGACACGCATGTACGATCAGTGTTCTCCGAGGACCCCATTTTTTCTGAAAGCCGGTATGCCTGACCTTATGGTCCTGTGTCGACGAAAATGGCACCGGATGTGGAGCGAAGGAACCTTCGTCCTCCTGTTCGGATTGCTGTGCGGGCAGTCTTTGTGCTTTGCAGCTGGTCCCACCGAGAAGATGTCGGTCCAAGACCTCGGGCCGGACGCTCCTGCGAATGATGAGAGTGGCGGGCAAGTCCTCACCCTTGAGGAATCCTATCGCTTAGCGCTGAGTAACGAGGAACAAATAAAAATTGCCGAGCATGAGCTGACGAAAGCGCAGCTCTTACCCTGGCGAGCGGTTACCCTCCTCACCCCACGCGCAGAGATCGATGGCACCTTTACCCGTAACAAAGAGGAGATCTCCTTTACTCAACAGCAGACCTTACCCGGACAAACCGGTACGCCGTCAGTCATCCGCCCACTGGAAAGCTGGCAAGGCAATTTTGTGCTGACGCAACCGATCTTTCAACCTGCGTTCTTACCGACTCTGCGACTCGGCAGAGAGGCGGTCAAACAGACGGCGCAGCGGTATGGGTTCACTATTCGTGAAGTCCTCTTCGGAGTGGCCCGTGCTTATTACGATGTCTTACGATCGCGTGAACAAGTCCGTATCGCGAGGGATACCTTGCGTCTGACCAAAGATGAACTGAAACAGGCTGAAGCGCGATTTCGCGTCGGTGAAGTCACGAAAACAGACGTGTTACGCGCCGAAGTTGAAGTGGCTCGTTCTCAACGTGCGGTGATTGCGAATCGCAATGCCCTGCAACTGACTCGGGCGACCCTTGCGCGAGCCGTTGGGGTGCCAGGACTGGTCCGCGTCATCGAACCCACTCCACCGGTGTCACAGGGGGAAGGGTATGACCATCTCGTTGAAGAAGCCTATTCTCATCGCCAGGACCTGCGTGCCCAGGTTGCAGGAGTGGAGGTTGTGCGGGAACGTAAAAACCAAGTGCTAGCTCGTTACGCACCACAAGTGAATACGCAATGGGTGTACCCGCGCCTCGATACGCCGACATTTGCCAACCGCGATAAGTTCTGGGTGTTGAGCCTCAATTTTCAGGTGCCGTTGTTTGACGGAGGCGTCCGTGAGCTCGACCTCCAAGAGCAAGAGGAAAACCTTGTCCAAGCCCACCTGCAACTCGAGCAGCTCAAGAAGAATATCGGGATTGAAGTGCGACAGGCGCTGCTCACCGTTGAGACCCTAGAGGCGACACTGGAAACGTTGAAGAAAGAAGTGTCGTTGGCGCAAGAGAACTATAGAATTACCTCGAAACAATATGGCGTCGGTCTGGCGACAAGCCTTGATGTCAATACTGCGCTGAACACCTTAAACCAAGTGCGTACACAGCTGATCGATCAAACCTACGCCTATCAGGTCGCGCTCCTCGGTCTCGACCACGCGACGGGGCGCTTCGCCCAGGACCACATTCCTCAGCGGTGAGCGCCGTTGACCAAAGTGATGAATTCCTCTCGTGTCGCTTGATTGCTACGAAAAACACCGAGCATAGCACTTGTAGTGACGACTGAGTTTTGTTTCTCGACGCCACGCATCCGCATGCATAAGTGCTCGGCTCGCACGATGACGCCAACACCGCGTGGGTCCAACTCTTCCATCACCGTGTTGGCCAGCTGGGTGGTCAAGCGTTCCTGGACCTGTAAGCGGCGAGAAAACACTTCAACCAAGCGGGCGACTTTACTGAGGCCGACGATGCGACGCTTGGGAATGTAGGCGACATGGGCACGGCCATAAAACGGCAACAGATGGTGTTCGCAGAGAGAAAAGAAGTCGATGTCTTTTACGAGAACCATCTCTTGGTAGTCTTCGGTAAACATCGCCTGATTGATGACCGCTTTCGGATCTTCGGCGTAGCCTTTGGTAAGGTACGCATACGCCCGCGCGACCCGATCGGGAGTCCTCGCTAGCCCTTCGCGATTTGGGTCCTCGCCTATGTACTCAAGAATCCGTCGGACGCTCTCCTCGATCACAGTCTGAGCCTCTGCTGGTTTCCTGAGCGTGACCACCTTGCCATTACGAGCACGTTCCTGCCCCCCACGTTTATTGTTCATGGACTGTCTCTCTCCTCCACATGAAAGTGTCTGTTGTATAGCGAGCGCAAGCGAGTACTGGAACTAGGGGCGGTTACATACGGAACACCCCGACCTTGTGCTCAGGAATAGGCGCATTGAGTGACATGGCAATGCCGAGCCCCAGGGCATTCCGAGTCTCGCACGGGTCGAGAATGCCATCATCCCACAGTCGCGCTGTGGAGTAATACGGACTCCCTTCCTCCTCGTACTTCGCGAGTGTTGGCGCGGTGAACGCCTGCTGTTCTTCCGGCGTCATCGTCTGCCCTCTATCTTTGAGCTGTTGCAGCTTGACGGTCAACAAGACTCCGGCAGCCTGCTCGCCGCCCATCACTGAGATCCGCGAATTCGGCCACATGAACAACAACCGTGGCGAGTACGAGCGCCCACACATGCCGTAATTACCCGCGCCGTTGGACGAGCCGATAATGACCGTGAACTTTGGCACTTGCGCATTGGCTACGGCGTGCACCATCTTGGCGCCATCTTTGGCGATGCCACCTTGTTCGTATTTTTTCCCGACCATGAAGCCCGTGATATTTTGCAGAAAGATCAGCGGAATTTTACGTTGGCTGCACAGCTCGATGAAGTGTGTGCCTTTCAAAGCCGACTCAGAGAATAACACGCCGTTATTCGCGACAATGCCTACGATGTATCCATGAATGCGGGCAAAGCCGGTTACGAGCGTCGGGCCGTAACGTGCTTTGAATTCGTGAAATCGACTGCCATCGACGATTCTGGCGATGACTTCGTGGACATCATAGGGAACACGGGTGTCCCGTGGAATAACGCCGTACAGTTCTGCCGGATCATAGGCTGGATCTTCTGTTTCTTCGTGATCCAATGGAAACTTACGAGCCCTCGGTAGATTGGCAAAGATCGAGCGGGCAATGTCGAGCGCGTGTTCATCATTGTCAGCCAGGTAGTCGGACACTCCCGAGAGCCGCGTATGGACATCTCCACCGCCTAGTTCTTCTGCTGTGACTTCCTCACCGGTTGCGGCTTTCACCAACGGTGGCCCAGCCAAAAAGATCGTCCCACGTTCTTTAACAATGATGCTTTCGTCTGCCATCGACGGAATATAGGCGCCTCCTGCCGTGCAGGAGCCAAGCACGACGGCAATCTGCGGAATTCCCATCGCCGACATGCGCGCTTCGTTAAAAAAGATGCGTCCGAAATGTTCACGGTCAGGAAAGATGTCAGCTTGAAACGGCAGATTCGCCCCACCCGAATCAACGAGATACACGCATGGCAGGTAGTTCTCTTGAGCTACTTCTTGCGCGCGCAAATGTTTCTTCACTGTGAGTGGATAATAGCTGCCACCTTTGACCGTGGCGTCGTTGGTCATGATGACCGCTTCACGTCCGTGAATGACCCCGATGCCGGTAACGATCCCCGATGACGGTGGGTTATCGTACATACCATGGGCAGCGAGCGGAGAGAGTTCAAGAAAAGGGGTGTCGGGATCGATTAACGCTTCGATGCGCTCATGGGCAAGCAGTTTCCCTCTCTCTTTGTGACGTTTGCGAAACTCTTCCGATCCGCCGAGCCGTGCTTTGGCAATTTCCTCTCTCAGCTTTGTTACCAGGCCTTTCATGTGCTCGCCATTAGCCTGGAACTCTGGGGTATTGGTGCGAATTTTGCTCTCGATACGATCCATTGAAACTCTCTTCTAACCCGAGACGGAGGTATGTAAATCACGTAACACGTAACATGCTCTGGGCTACGCGTGCTGCGTATTACGTGTTACTCGTACGCTTGTCCGTACTTCTCGCGGAATGCAACTTTGCCCAATCGTTTCCTAACTTTCTTTTGCGCTTTTTCTGCGTCGGTGGGATAGCCGAACGGAATGACGGTGACTAATTCTGCCTCTTCAGGGATTCCTAATATCGCTTTGACTTTTGGCCGGTCAATGCCACCGACCCAACAGGAGCCGACGCCTGCGCCCCAGGCTGCAAGCATGAGACATTCAACTGCGCGTGTCGCGTCGATGTACGGATTTTTTGCTCCTTCGATGGCTACCGCAATCGCCAGCGGCGCGTTGGCAATGTACGGTCCAGAAGAGGCGAGGGCACCGATCTGTTTTATGGTGTCAGGGTTCTGTACAACGACGAAACGCCAAGGCTGGCGGTTTCGTTGCGAGTGAGCCTGGCGACCAGCTTCAAGAATTTTCTTGATAACCGCGTCCGGAATTGTTTCCGGGCGGAAGTCGCGAATCGCCGGGCGCGAACAGATAGCTGCAAAAACATCCATAAGCTTAGTAATGAGTAACGAGTGATGAGTTTCTGTTGTAGCGTGCGCTATGCGCACGATTTTCTTTCAGGTTCAAAATCTCAAGTTCTAAAGTTTAAAGCTTTACGGCAAAGACAGGTCTGACTTTTGCTTTTCTTCTATGAAAAATGAGGAACAACTTCCTGCCCGTAGCGCTCAATCTGTGACACCAACTCCTCTGGCGGCACGATCGGCCAGAGGACGAATTTGCTACAGCCAGCATCAACATAGGAACGAATTTTTTCCACACAATCAGCGGCTGAGCCGATTGCACAGCGAGCGGGCATAGATTCTGCCGGCAGTGCGAATCCTTTGAAAAATTGTTGCGTAATTTCTTGAGCCCGGGCTTTGTTGTCACTGAGGTGCGTGAAAATCAGCACGCCCGCCTCGCGCGGATTCATCTCGCGGCCATATTGCTTACCATAGTCCATGAGTTTCGCTATGCCGGATTGAAAATCCTGTGGCGTGACAAACGAGGGAAACCACCCGTCGCCATAGCGCGCGGTGCGCTTAATGGCGAAATCTGAGTTCCCGCCGATCCACACATCAAGTGAACCTTTGACTGGGCGTGGTTCAATGGTCACATTACTGAACTTATAGAATTTCCCTTCGTGCGTGACATTAGGACCCGCCCACAACTTGCGCAGGACCTGGACGCCTTCTTCCATACGTTTCGCGCGCTCGTCGGGATTGATGCCGCAGGCAATGCTATCGCGGGGATCGCTGCCAAGGCCGACCGCCATAATTACACGGTTACAACTGCCGGTGAGGTAGTCGAGTGTCGCATACGTTTTGGCGACCTGCACGGGGTCTCGTGCGGGGAGAGTGAGTACGCTCGGCCCCATTTTGATCTTCTTCGTGCGGGCGGCGAACATGGCCATAATGCACGTAATGTCCAAATCTGGAATCCGCGAGACGATATGATCCGAAAGCCAGATCGAATCGATGCCAACTGCTTCTGCTCGTTCGGCATAATCACAGATGGTTGCTGGGTTAGGCATGCCTAACCGCCACAGACCGAAGCCAATACCGATTTTGACGCCGCTCATGTATGAGTCTCCCTTCGCAAGTCTGGCGGCACTCTACCAGAAAAGACGAGGGTGAGGGAAGGTATTCTTGAGAGACGAGAGAAGCAAAGGAAAATGAGAGTGACCGTTTCGTCCTGAGTGGTATAAGGTAGGGTCTAGAGGACCTTACTATGGCAGGAGCAGTCGCGAAATCGACACATCCTTATGTTGTCTCTCGCAAAGACTATTGTGGAGGTAGTCCTATCATCAAGGGAACAAAGTTTCCCGTACGCTCTGTAGTCAGCTACGTGCTCAAGCAAGGACCTTCCCCCGAGGAACTCCTGAAGGAATTCTCCAACCTGACCCTGGCCCAGGTTTATGATGCGCTATCTTATTATTATGATCATCACTCAACTAACTCGTGGCCATACAATATGTATGGCACCTTGGTAACCTCAAGAGGGAATACGCCATGCGATTGTTGAAACGGACCTACGTGTTACCACCTGATGCCCTGGAACAGTTCGAACAGGCAGTGATTCCGGGGAAACGCAGTGCCGTTGTCGCCGAGATATTGCGTGAATGGCTGGACAAACAGCGGCGGGAACAGTTGCGCGGCGAGGTCATCGAAGGGTGCCACGAGATGGCGGACGTGTACCTGGAAATTGAGCAAGAGTATCACCCTTTAGAGGAGGAAGTTGCCCGTGCGCTCGACACCCAACCCCAAACGCGGCGATATCGTACGCGTACGGCTCGACCCCGTCGAAGGGTCTGAACAAGCAGGCGAACGCCCTGCTTCGGTGATCTCGCCTGATATCATCAACCAGCATTCTCCTGTGATCCTCGTTGCGTCCATTCCGAGCAAAAAGACGGAGCGTATTTATCCGTTTGAAGTTCTGGTTCAGCCACGACTGTCGGCCTTTTTTCTGGATTCCCGCTTTCGCGGGAATGACGTTTCGTTGTTTCTCTCTGGAAAAACCTACCCCTGAAAGGGTTGTGGGGAGGCGTTGGGCGTGGAGCAGGCGACCGGACATCAGAAGCGGCAGGTATTCGACATCCCTAAGCCCGTGGTCCAGGTCACGGAACATCGGGCGCACCGGTGGTTGGTGTCCGGAGTGTGGGACCGAGACGCAAGCCGCGTTTCCAGACGAGGTGACGGCAGCGGCGCAATACGGCGCGACCGTTGTGGCGTTAGTAGTCTATTTGTAGGCGTGGCATTTGATTCCCGAAGACCGGCTGGCGGAGTTGAGGTGTGATGTCTTCGGTGTTGATTTGGCGACCTCCACCATCGGCGCGATGGGGCAG
>JAYVFX010000521.1:0-3210 GCA_043772795.1 Deltaproteobacteria bacterium | reverse complement strand
GTCCTGCGACCGAGAAAGAACAGCAGGAGATGTGCCGCATCCTCAATGAAGCGATGGACAGTGGTGGCTGTGGTTTCTCGGCTCAGCGCCTCGGCAATGGATTCATCTCGGTGCAACGTGACTACGACGGTACACCGATGGTCACTGATACGATGGCCGACGAGGACATGTTGGCGTTCGCTGAAGTCTTGGCCAAGCGCAAAGAAGGGTTCATTCAGCTCACCCAGGCCAGTGAGAACTTTGAGAAGGACATGCGCTTTTATGATCAGTTGGCCGAGGTATCGGGCCGACCGATCCTGTTTAATGCGACCGCTGTGCGCGACGACCGGCCGAGTCTGCATCGGCGCACGATGCGCTGGATCGAAAAGACCAATAAGGAAGGGCGGCGCATCTACAATCAGTGTGGGACCCTCCGCCAGGGGTTCATCCTCACCTATGAAGATTGGAACCTGTTTGATGGCAGCGACGTGTGGCGCGAGGTGACGATGGGCACGCCGACCGAACGGCTCATGAAGTTTAAGAATCCTGCTCTTCGTCAGGCGCTCCGTGCGGAGTACGATGCTGGTCATACTCCAATTGTGACTGGGTCGATCAAGGACTTTACTATTGAGTCTGTACATAACTCGCAGTTCCAGAAATATGTCGGCCTGACGGTCGAGAAGATTGCTGAGATAGAGAACAAACACCCTATTGATGCGATGATCGATTTGGCGATCGCGGATGATATGAAGACGGAATTCATCACTCCGGCCCGTAACCAGCGCGAAGATTACGCCACGGAACTGATGTCTTCTGAGTACAGCATCCCCGGCGTATCAGACGGCGGCGCGCACACGAAGTTCACCACGCTCGGCACCTATCCGACCGACTTGTTGACCTGGATGGTGCGTGACGCTGGCTTCATGAGCCTGGAAGAGGCGCACTATCGGCTGAGCGCGTTGCCGGCTAAGTGCGCGGGCTTTCAAGACCGCGGTGTGTTAAAACAAGGTGCTCCAGCAGATGTGGTGGTCTACGATCTGGAGAACCTGAAAGTGACGCCGGAAAAAATGGCCGTCGTCCACGACTTCCCGGCTGGCGAATGGCGCCGCGTGCAGTATGCCGAAGGCTACCGTTGGATCATGGTAAATGGCGACGTTACCTTTGAAGATGGCAAGTGCACCAATGCCGTTCCAGGCAAACTCCTCCGCCACGGGCGCGGGTAAAAACTCTACAACTCCCTTCTGTTTCCCTCTCCCAAAGGGAGAGGGCTAGGGTGAGAGTGTATGACGGACGGGGCTTGAGCAATCAAGCCCCGTTTTGCGTTTGCGATACCGGCGCTGTCTCTACCTATCAGTCCGAACGCCGGACTATGGACGGACAATGACACACGCCGGCATTCTTGTCGGGATTTCCTCAGTCATCCTTCCCATGCCCGCCCTTTGGCAGGGTCAGCGTGCCGTCGGAGGTGAAGGTAACTTGGCCAAAACCACCAAAGATTCCATCCTTAACCCCAAGAGCTAATTCGCTCCCAACACTTTGAAAACTGCCAGTCCCGGTCGCGCCGGCGTATTTTTCCGTGCCTCCAAGAATGGCGGTTTGCCCCGAGGCAGTAAACGTGAAAGGGATCGTCGAAAAATTGAAACATAACGTTGCCGAAGTGTACTGACCAAAAAGTTGGTCTCCAGTTTTCTCGTCTGTGGCAACGCTGACTTGTTGTCCATTGGGTTGATGATGAAAGCCACTCTCGGCGCTGATGTGATATTCCGCGCTTGTTCCGGCTGGACAATTGGTGAGAATGGGCTGCGGAATCCATTCTACCTCTTCCTGGAAGAAAAACCTGCCGATACTGCAATTCTCGAGGCCTTGATCCAACGTTGCAGAGGCTCCGTCGCCGTTGACATCGATGTGCGTTTCCACACCGTCAGTGAAGGTTCCCCCTCCGTTACAATGGACCTGCTGCGTTTTGGTTTCTGCTGCGCCGACCGTGCCCGTGAGTAGGAGTAAGGCGATTCCAAGAGTAACGTGACGAGTACGCATACGATTGCTCCTTTTGATGCTGTTGTTGAGGATCGTTGATGAAATACAGAAGCGTGTCATGCGGCTTCTGCGCTCCGTTGCCTACGGGGTGTTGACTCTCTTTTGCCTGTACCTCCTTTCTGAGCGGCAACTGTTCGGTTGCCTTTTGGGGCGTTGTATGCGAGAAAAATAGTGATTGGGGAAACAAAAAGTCGTTAGCGAGTTGTTAGTTTTCTCTTAGTTTTTTCTCAGCGGCAGAAGAAAAGGGGTATATTGACGGACTTACGCTTGCATTTCGGGGAGTTTTCGCTGGACCAGCGTAACGCCTGTGTGTGGCGTGGGTCGGAAACGCTGAAGCTCAAGCCTAAAGCCTTTGATGTTCTGCGTTATCTGGTAGAGCACTCCGGACAATTAGTGAGTAAAGATGACCTCTGGCGGGCAATCTGGCCGGACGTGGCGGTCACTGATGGTGTGTTGGCCGTCTGTCTGACCGAGATTCGTCAGGCGCTGGGGGATGACGCCAAAGCTCCGCAATTTATCGAGACTGTGCATCGCCGGGGATATCGGTTTATTGGGGAAGTAGTCAGTAGTCAGCATTCAGTAGTCAGTAGGGAAGAACAGCCCGTCAACGAGCGGGAAGTCAGTTCCGTCATGCCCGCGCAGGCGGGCATCCAGGAGTCGCAAGCCCAAGCCTCGGGTGAATCTCCCTGGATTCCCGCATCCGCGGGAATGACACCGCTTCCCTTCTCCCCTCAAAACGACGTGAACGGAGGACAAGAGCCAGCGCGCGCTCTCCTATCGTCTCACCCTGAACAGCTCCTTGATGTGGCGGCACTCCCCACTCAACGCGCCTGGTCGGTGCGGAATCTGGTCTTCATGGGGCTCGTGCTCCTGGTCGCTGTCAGTTTGACCGTCCAGTACCTGTCGCGTCCGTCACTCAGCACTCAGTCCTCAGCACTCAGCACTGCGACGCCGCAGGCGTTGCCACTGCCCGACAAGCCCTCCATCATAGTGCTGCCATTGGTGAATCTCAGCGGTGATCCTGAACAAGAATACTTCAGTGACGGTCTCACCGAAGTGTTAACCGGCGATCTCTCCAAGATCTCCAGCTTGTTTGTCATCGCCCGTAATTCGGCCTTCACTTACAAAGGCAAAGCAGTGAAGGTACAGGACGTAAGCAAGGAGATGGGCGTACGCTATGTGTTGGAAGGGAGT
>JAYVFX010000520.1:0-2252 GCA_043772795.1 Deltaproteobacteria bacterium | reverse complement strand
CCGGACACCGCGGACCGAATGCGATTTATGAGGCGAACATACAGAGCCTTCTATGGCGCAGAGACTGGTTGCGCTGAGCCTCGCACAGAACTCGTTTCTCTCTTTGCTGCATTGACTGAAGGAATGACACACTACGAAATGAGCAGCTTGGTCAGCCTATCACGTAAAGAAAAAATCCCCATTCACGATCCTGTCACCAATCTCCAGAAGATCCAAAACATCTGCGAAATGTTCAAATATGGCATCACTGAAAGTGAGTGAGACAAAATCGATAAGGCAAGATTAGAAAAAGCCGAAGAATTTATTAGGTCCCACATCAAGGGTCAGGAAGCGGCTGTCGCTCGTGTTTTGGATATTATCAAGCGCGCGAAGATCGGGTTAGCAGCCGGGACCAGTCATAAGAGTAGTCGTCCGCGTGGAGTGCTCTTTTTCGCCGGCCCCACTGGAGTGGGAAAAACAGAAACGGCAAAGTCACTAGCGAAGCTATTATTTGGTGCAGAGGACCGGCTTATCCGGTTCGACATGAGCGAGTATAGCGCGGAACACGCGGATCAGAGGCTTCTGGGGTCCCCACCTGGGTATGTGGGGTATGAAGAAGGAGGGCAGTTGACTAATGCGGTGAAGGAACGGCCTTTTTCGGTTCTCTTGTTCGATGAAATTGACAAAGCCCACCAACATATCTTCGATAAATTTCTCCAAATACTGGACGATGGCCGTTTGACCGATGGAAAAGGTGAGACGGTCTATTTTTCCGAATGTATTATTATTTTCACGAGCAACCACGGAATCGTAACGAGCTTAGATCCTCCGCCATATGCCCAGATGAAAAAAGATGTGTTGAAAGCGATTCGTGACCATTTTAATTTGGTTTTGGGAAGACCAGAAATTCTCAATCGCTTCGGAGACAATTTCGTTGTCTTTGATTTCATCAGACCTCCGGTTGATGAGGAGATCGTTAAGCCTTTGTTGGAGAAACTGACTGAGGCAACGAAAGAGGACAAAAAAATCGAACTGGTCATTGAACTACCTGTGCAAGAAAAACTCGTTTCTCTCGCCCGAGGAAATCTTCAGCACGGAGGGAGAGGAATCCGAAATGTCATTGATGCTGCTTTGATTAATCCTCTCAACCGTTTGCTTTTTGACCTTGGGATCGAGGCTGGCGCAACGGTGCGACTCAGAGATCTGATCGACAATGGAGAAGATGCGCCTTACCGCTTTGAGCTGACGATGGCCCAGGAGTAACTATGGAATTAAACCTTCACAGTATAGCGTATCCTGTCACCTCTCTTGGTCCTGGCTATCGTCTTGCCCTCTGGGTAAGCCGGGTGTAACAAGCGATGCAAAGGCTGTATCACCCCGGAGTTGCTGGATCCACATGCTGGAAAGCTGATTGAGGTCCGGAAGCTCATAAATCACATCTTGTGCTTAAAGTCGGTTCTTGATGGCATATCGATCTCAGGTGGCGAACCATTCGAGCAGCCCGGGCCTCTAGCAGAACTACTAGAAGGCGTTTTGGCGTACAGACCTTGGTGGAACGTCCTTGTCTACTCTGGTTACAAGTTATCCGAAATTCAGAAGAGACAGGGGAAAACGGCACATCTTTCAAGGCACATCGATATTCTCATTGATGGCACTTATCAACAAAGGCTACCGTCGGCACATCCGCTGACTGGATCAGGCAACCAAAAAGTGCACTACCTTACAGCACGTGGCTTGGCGATGAAGCCACTCATTGATGTTCTTCCGTCAAATACCGTCAACCTAGGAGTCGGTCCGAGTTCTCAACATCTGCTTATAGGTGTTGTGAAACCGAACGTACGTAAAAGCATTCATCAAGCAGTGGGTGTTCGGAAGGCTCATGATTTCTGAGTGAAAGAAGGCTCACATGGATGAGTATGTCAAAGTCTGCCCTAGATGTGGACATGTCAATCCAGAAGATAGCGACGTCTGTAGTGTGGATGAAGAGTTTCTTCGGTTCGTCCCCACCACTCGAGCGACAATTGATGAACCAAAAGGTGACAAGCCAAATCCAGTATTGCCCAGTATCGCAGGGGAAGCTCCAGGCCAAGGGATGCCTATTCACGGTGCCCATGCTGAGCAGAAAGATCGATCTCCCTCTGTAACCATGCGTTACGATGATCCCGTCTGTTATCTAGTGGTCACTAATTTATTCACGTGTGTAATTTCAATGACTTACGGTTTTTTATTTGCCGTTTTCGCGGCCTTTGGTACATGAATTCGCCTCCTCGTTT
>JAYVFX010000519.1:0-4439 GCA_043772795.1 Deltaproteobacteria bacterium | reverse complement strand
GTCCTGCGAGGAGATAACTACCAGAAGTCGGTTGGTCCAAGCAGCCAAGGACGTTCATGAGGGTCGACTTACCTGACCCGGATGCACCCATAATAGCCACAAACTCACCTTCTGTAATTGAGAGGCTCACATCGACAAGCGCGGTCACCTCGACTTCACCCATCCGGTAGATTTTGCCGAGATGTTGCAAAACGATCAGTGGCTCTCGTTCCGTCATACTTGCTCGCTAAAAGACGCGACGAAGACCTCCTCCACCCATCCCCATCGGTGGAGTGTTACGAGCATTCACCCCCTCTCCAGAAACATCCGTAATGAGACGGTCACCATCGTGCAAGTCGCCGGTGAAAACTTCCGTGATCGTCCCATCGGAAATTCCGGTTTTGACAGAGATGGCCTCAGCCGTCTCGCCACGTAAAACCCAGATCGTCCGTTGATCGGAAGGAACACTGAGAGTGCCGTTGTCGCGCGGTGGTCCTTGCTGTCCAAGTCGTATCTGGGCAAGCAGTTCGGGCGGAGGACGAAAGCGTAACGCTGAGTTCGGCACGCGTAACGCCTCATCTTTTTCCGCATAGACAAAAGTAATGTTTGCCGTCATCCCCGGCTTTAGTTTCAGCTCGCTATTATCGACGTCGATCACGGCATCATAGGTCACGACATTTTGCACAGCTTGTGGGGCATTACGAATTTGGCGCACCGCCCCAGTAAAGCGCTCTCCTGGATATGCGTCTACAGTAAAGGTTGCTGGCATATTCGCGCGCAGTTTCCCCACGTCCGCTTCGGCGACGCTGGAATCCACCTGCATCTTGGCCAGATCTTCTGCAATGAGAAAGAGGATCGGGGCCTGGAGCGAGGCGGCAACTGTTTGTCCCACGTCAACGTTACGGGAGATCACCACGCCATTGGTCGGAGAGACAATGTCAGTGTACGCCAAATTGATCTGAGCTTGGTGAAGAGCGGCTTGCGTTTGCGCCACACTTCCTTTGGCGGCTTCTACTTGGGCAATGGCGACCTCGGCGTTCGTTTGTGCAGTATCCACTTCTGCTTGCGCGATGAGCTGTCGCTCTGCCAAGGCTCTGGAACGTCGATACTGACGGTCCGCATCAACGGCCTGCGCTTTGGCTTTGGTCAGATTCCCCTGCGCGGCACCGAGGTTGGCGCGCGCTTGTTCCGCTGCCGCTTCGAAGAGCTGCGGATCAATTTTGGCAATGAGCTGTCCCTTTTTCACCGGGGCATTAAAGTCAACATACAGATGTTGGATTCGCCCCGACACTTGACTGCCGACTTGGACAGTCACAAGCGCGGACACTGTACCTGTGGCAGTCACCTTCGCCACAATTCGGCCGGTATCGACTTTGACGGTTTCGTAACGAAGTGTTGACCCAGGTTTGCTATTCCGTGAGCGCAGGTAGCCAAACGCACCAGCAGCAACACCAAGGAAGACAAAGAACCAGATGAAGATCGAACGTCGACGATGCATAATATTGTATTACCTGGCTAAAAGAAGGATGCAAAGGAGAGTGAGTCGGTACCGAATCGAAGTCGCCAATCGGGAAAGCCGTATCTTTTCTGGGGCTTTCGAGACCTACGGACAAACTTCCGCTTCCAAGCCCTCTGCAACGCATGGTCGTATCCCTATGTTTCTATACTCTGCGCGGCGACGAATTGCTCTTTTGTCGCTCTTCATGACACGGCGATGAATCGCCGTGCTACTGAAACAACGCCCCATAAATGGGGCTTTAAGCCGGATTCATCCGGCGCCGTCTTGTAGCACGGGCATTTATGCCCGTGAGCAAAAGCGCATTTTGTGCCGCGTGCAGTATATAGACACTTAACGCCTCACTTTGGTTGAATCCAGGTTGATGGAGTTTTGACCTTGGCACGAATTTCCTCTACACCAACGACATGAGCCGGAGGTGGCGTATGTGGTGTCGTCGCGTAGGAAATGGGATCGTCCTACTCTGCTGTCTATTAGTGAGTTGCGGCAACGATCTTGAGTTCGGAACCAACAAAAAAGATGGGTTGCGTATTGGCAAAGGAAATGCGCCGACACTTCACTTCGGCGCAAAAACCGGCGGTGGTCAAAGCGGTAGTCGTCGCGTAGAAGAGACCGTTGTTCACGGCAGCATTTTTAATCTGCGACCAGCTACAGCGCGCCCAATCTTGGTTTTCGTTTTTGTCGATCTGCATGATCCAGGAACATTCCAAGATTTCCGCGATGCCGAAGTCGGCATCGTCGGGGAAGACCGTAGCTTTACCGTTTCTCACCTAGCTGCGGGTGATCTCACCATCGTTTTTCTGCTCGATCAAGTTGGCGTAAATCAAGATGGGACGATTGACCCTGGTGATCCGATCGCCACCTTTCAAGACGCAAGTGGGCGTTTAAAAAGTCTCTCGGCCAGTACCGATGTTACGCTCGAAGATGTCGATGTCTCTTTTAACCTTGCTGTGCCTGGGAGTGGTACGGCAACGGTTCGCAGTGAAGCCAACATCATCGTCAGGCAAGAGTAAGTTTATAATTTCAAGTTTCAAGTGTGGCAACTGACTATTTTTGCCGAAGTATTTGCCAGAAGTGTGGAAAAAGAACTCGGTAGCACTTTGCTTTCGGGTGACGATTATTTGTTTCTCTTCCGGTTACGTCTGCACTCCTTGTTTCAGCTCAACTTTTCCAACAATCCCTTTGCCTCTTGCAAATCCTTCGTCTCAAACCCTTCAGTGAACCAGCCGTAGGTCTTGGATAACATCTGGTGAGCTTCGACCTTCTTGCCCTGGCTTTGCCATAGACGGGCGAGGCTCATCACTGCTCGTAGCTCCAGCGACTTCGCCTGCTGCTTGCGAGCAATTTCAATAGCCTTGTGAAAACACGCTTCGGCTTCGCCTTGGAGGTCGGGGGCGGGAACTGACAACTGACAACTGACGACTGACAACTTTTGCAACGTCAGTTCGCCTTTTAAGCGATACAGCTCGGCTTCGTACCAACGGTCTCCAGTTCTATCTATTGCGGCGAGTGCGTCAGCGAGTACGGTCAGGCCTTCTTCTTCGTGGCCGCTTTTCCTGTAGGCTTCGACTAAGATGCCATGATGATATGATTGACCAAATTTTGCTCCTGTTGCTTCCCAAGTAGCGAGCCCCTGGTGTATTTGCGCAATTCCTTCCTCGGCTTGGTCTTGTTCTGCCAATACCCAGCCAAAATACACCATCCCTGCGGCTTCTCGTAGGACAAAGCCTTGCTCGCGACAGAGTGTAATCAGTGCCTCTGCCCGCTCTTGCGTGGCTTGCACCTCGCGTCGGAGGTGGTGTACATGGGCAGCCACGTGGAGTGCAAAAGCCAGGCTGAACAGGTGGGCCCGCCCTTGGGCTAAGGTCAGTGCCTCGTGGAGTCTGTTCGCGGCTTGGTCCGCATAGCCGAGACACCACAGAGTCACGGCTGCCATAGAGAGGCACATCACCCCGGGGTCATGTAAAGCCCGAGAGCCGCGCTGCCGGGGCTCATAGAGGGCGATGCCTTGTTCAAGGTGCGAGCGGGACCGCTCTAACTCTTCGAGGCGGAGCCAGGCCTCGCCCAGTGCTGCATGGGCCAAGACGAGAAATTCCCGATCTTGCACGCTCTGGGCCAAGCGCAGCATCTGCTCTGTGACTTCCCGTGCCGTCTGTATCTCTCCCCGTACTAGATAAAACGCGAACAGCCCTTCTAGCACGAAAAGGAGCTGGGGCGTCTCACCCACCTGCCGACATAACTCCTGCGCCCGCGCATAGGCTTGGCCTGCTTCTGGAGCGGCATACCCCTTAACGGCCATCAGCGACACCCCCAGGGTAATTTGCACTGTCAGCTCCTGCTGGGCGCGCCCAGGCGTGTCTGGCAGAGTTCTGAGTAACTCTAGGGCAGTCGTGAGGTGAGTGAGTGCCTCCGCATTCGCCGACTGTTGCACAGCCTGTTGTCCTGCAAGCTGGAGGTACTCTATTGCCTTCAGCGTGTTGCTGCTGCGACTGTAGTGGTGCGCTAGCTCACTGTAGTGATCCTCTAACTTGGAGTGAAACAGCGTCTCGATCGCCTGGGCAGTACGCTCATGGATTGCTTTGCGCCGCTCCTGGAGCACCGAGTTGTAGGCGACTTCCTGCGTCAAGGCATGCTTGAAAATATATTCGACTTCGGGAAACGCGGGCTGCTCGTAGAGAAACTCTTTGTGTTGGAGCGAGGCGAGCAGGCGATACAGTTCGTCTTCGGACTGGGTGATGACCTGTCGGAGCAAACTCACAGGGAACTCACGACCGATGACCGCGAGCTGCTGGAGCAGAGCTTTCTCTTCTGGAGCGAGCCGGTCGATACGCGCGGCGAGTACGCCTTGCACGGTGGTCGGGAGTTGCAGCGTAATCGTAGGGTGGGTCACGCCCCACCCTACGGAAGAATCTTGCCTCAGCACTCCCTGTTCCGCCAACTCTTG
>JAYVFX010000518.1:0-2332 GCA_043772795.1 Deltaproteobacteria bacterium | reverse complement strand
CCGGTAGTGCTGGATCAGGGAGGAAATAATTTGCCGGGAAGCGGTGAGGGTGCGGATGGTGGCTTCTTCATCGTCGCCCATGAGCCGGCTGTAACCGGCGACATCGGTGCTGAAGATCGCCGCGAGCTTGCGCTCCATCCCCACAGCGTTCGTTTGGGTCGGCATCGCGTGTCCCCCTCTGGCCGCTGATTATCCGGCCTGCAGATTGCGCTTGTCAATCACTCGCGAGAGGTGATGAGGAAGGGAGAAATCTCAAATCGCAGGCGAGAGAAATAAGGGCAAAGAAGTTTCCCAGATCTTTTCACTTTGTCAGGTTGGAGAGGGGTACTCTAAAAATGCACGCCCTGAGACGCAACTCGTGCTATAGTGCCACGGCTACCTTGGCTGCAAAAAGGAGTCTTGGAATCATGAGTACAGACGAACTGCTGAAGCAGTTACACGATAAGGCTACTCGCGGCATTGCCCTGTCTACCATCGAACAGGCGCAATTAGACGCATGGTATGCACAACAAGACCAAGAGGAAGGCACACTCCTTACGCAGGCGTCTCCCCCCCAAACGCTCGTTGCTCTCCAGACGCAAGTCGATACGGCTGTGGCCCAGCTGCGCGCCGTTACTCAGCGACTGCAAGAACTCGCGATCCACAATGATACTCTCCGTCATGATATTGCGGCGCTGCAGCAACAATTGACGCCTCCATCTCCCGCGCAATCCGCATGAACATCAGCGAAACGGTTCGGCGCCAGGTGCGTCAGCGGGCGAACTTTGCGTGTGAGTTCTGTGGCGTCACGGAAACAGATGCAGGTGGAGAGCTGACGATTGACCACTTTCGTCCACAGTCCAGAGACGGAGCCGATGACCTGGACAATCTCCTCTATTGCTGTCAACGCTGTAATCAGTACAAGGCCGACTATTGGCCAACGCATGCTGATGAGTCGATACTATGGAACCCACGGCAAGAGTCTGTCGCGTCTCACCTACTCCCGCTTGCGGACGGGACGCTGTACCCCATTACTCAAACCGGCGCCTTCACATTGAGACGGCTCCGCTTGAATCGTCCACCGCTCGTTGCCCACCGTCTTCGTAAGCATCACCAAGGGGAAGAACAACGTATACTGGCGCGGTATCGAGGCCTTATAACAGGGCTAGAGCAACTGCAGGCACAACAGGCGGTATTGCTAGAGGAACAACGAACACTGCTGGAAGAGCAGCGGGAACTGCTACGGTTATTGGTGAAACAGCGAATATAATACGAAAAAGCTTGCTTTTACTTCCTCCTCACTTTTCCCTCCTCATTTCCTCCCCCTTCAGCCTTTGGCCTGCAGCCTTCAGCCTATTTTTCCACTCTTCATTTTTCATTCATCATTTATTTGAGCCCTGCCTTACGCAACGCGGCAAGATAACGCTCTGTGTCAGCTGGGTCTTTGTAGGGGAGAAACTGCTTGAATGTCTCCAGAGAGAAGTTGGGCACGAGCCGTAGCAGTTCCGCCGCCTCAGCCCGGGCCTCCTCCAGCCAACCTAATTCAACGTAGCACATCGCCAGGTTAACGTGGGCAGGCCGGAAATCGGGGTTGAGAGTGAGGGCTTTCTTCAAAGGTGCAAGTGCCTCTTCATAGCGTCCCACCGTGCGATAGGAAAATCCTAAATAAAGTAGGTAGAAGGCGGGATATTGAGGGTTGAGGCGCATCGCCTGCTCGATCAATCCGATAGACTCCTCCGCCTCCGATCGCCCGGCAAAGGCCAGCACCCCGCCCAGATACGCATAGCCATCAGCGTTATTCGGATCGAGGGCAATGCCCCGTTCTACCTCAGCGACGGCCTGCTCATACTGCTTTTTCCATGCGTAGGTCTGGCCCAATACCGTGTGGGCTCCGGCTAGAGAATCATCTAGCGCGACAGCCTTTTGCGCCAAGTCGAAAGCCCGCTCCAGCGACTGCGTACGGTCCGGATTCCATTGATGGAACCAATCGTTAAAGTAGGTCCACCCCAGCCCCGTGTACGCCCCTGCATACTGTGGGTCCAGCTCGATGGCTTTCTCATACATCTGCCGCGCTTGCGCATTCGCCTCTCTCTTCATCTCGTAATAGGCATGGAGACGCGACGCCTCTCCGCGCAAGACAGCGTCATAGGCCTCCAGGTTGTTGGTAGGAGCGCGCTGAAACCGTTCATGCTCTTCCGGTGTCAGCTTCACTTTCAGTGCGGTCACGATCTTCTGTCGGATCTCATCTTGCAACGCGAAGATGTCCTGCAAGGGCCGGTCGTAACGCTCACTCCACAGATGCTGGTCCTGGGTGGCGTCGATCAACTGGGCCGTGACCCGTACTTGATTGTCA
>JAYVFX010000517.1:0-2588 GCA_043772795.1 Deltaproteobacteria bacterium | reverse complement strand
TTTCCCCAGGAACGTCGGCTCGGACTGCCCAGCCTGTGTGCGTACCAAGCGGAACGGCGATGTCGGGAAGAACGATCCCAGCAAGGTCGTTGCCGTCGGCATTGGTTTTAGGGACAAGAGTCACATATTGCGTCTGCGCGCTTTTGGCAGTGACGGTCCCATACAGTACGTAGGTAGGATTCGCGCGCCCAATGTGCGGTATCGCGGGAACCTTGGGAAAAGTGGCGATACTGGTCTCTTCAGACACCAGCGTTTCTTCTTGCCGTGTCGGAATGCGAGTATCCGGAGGTGGGGTTCCCTTGCTAGCCCATTCGTTCAAGGCTACCAGTAAGGCTCGCATCACAGGGCCACGAAAGGCTGGGTTTTGTTCTTGCTGGCAGGCTCCTTTGGGTAAACGCTCACCGAGCGAAGTCGTGATCTGGGGAAACAAGGGGAAATGTTGCGTGCTGGCAAAAAAGTAGAGGCGGACATTATCAGGAATGGGGACATCATTTCCCTGCGTATCGGTATGGATCAGCGACGCACTTTTCCGCCAATACTCAGTCGCTGTGTTGGTGACCATCACCAGAGGATCAAAGCCATCACCGATCTTGCCAGTTCCATTCCGCAGCAAGCCTTCGTGCTTGCCAGTGAGCGGGTCGTCTTGAACGCCGTAGGCGAACGGGAACCAATTCTCGGGGTAATCATAATCTTGATGTCCGCCACGGGTGCGACCTGGCTGACCAAAGACAAAGTTCGTAAAGGTTTTTCCCGCACCAGCGATGTCGATCAACAGTCCGTCAAACACGATGCGCTTGTGTTCATCTTGGTTGAATCCGTTCACAATATGTTCTTGCAAATAGCGTCCGGCTTGAGAAATACCCAGCGCAAACACTTTCTCTATACCAACTGTTTGTTCGTTGCGCCGCAACGGGTTCGGAGTTTTCTGCTCGTCAGTGAGAGAATAGCGCAGAAACGAGACCACATCGCGGGTAATCGCGAAGCCAAGCCCGAGAACGGTCGGATTCTTTGCGGTGTACGTCACCTCGTACAACTGTCCTGGATCAAAGCCGGGCATAACGCGGATCGTTTGCTCGTCAACAAAATTCCAACAGCGCAGGGCTTTCGCTCCGTCTACACAGGTGGGGATGGGCTGGGGGGACTCTCCTTCTGCCTTGGCTCGCACCTCAACACGCACTTGCTGTGTACTTTGCGTCACAACCGGGTAGCTCAATGTTACGGTCTGATGCTCGGGTGGGTTACTTTGCTGTTGACCAACAAACAGATCCCGTACCGAGCCGATGCTTAGCTGGGGCTCATTCACTGGAATCGGCAACTTCGCATGCATCACTCCTGGTTTTGGGTCAACACAGCACTGTGCGCCACTTTTTCCCAAGGCTTGCCAACCGCTCCAGACCATGGTGTACCCTTGGCGCATGAGAAAGCCGTTGCCGATGTCAGCAGGAGCGGTCGGGTTATTGGTGCGCTCGTTATACGGCGCGTTATTCATCAAGACGAGATCAATTTTGTTGCCACGATTGAGCACGCCATACAGGATTCTACTGTTACCTTTCGACACGTCGATGGGTCTTAGCACGTACAGATCAGTACTGTAGGACACACGGCCACTCGCATTTTTAGGGACCTTGTCGAGATTCACAATTTCTACATTTTCGGGCACGTTCGGATCAGTCTCGCCAAAGACCCGCCCAATGAGTTTTTCGTATTTGCCAACCGAACCAAACTCTTGTCCTTCAAAGGCTGGAGACTCCACCTTATCGATAACAATCTTTGTGACCCGAGCCGCCGCCGGACGAAGGGGAAGCAGTGTAACGAACAGTTCACAGAGCACAACGAAGATCATTCTTTGTCTCAACCAAAAGGGAGAACGCCGATGCCAGAGGTGGTGGGTGCAATCCATCATACGTCGCACGTCCTATCGTATGCCCTCGTGCTCTGCAAGCATTTTCATTGGTGATGACTCGCTGCAAACGCAAAAGTACGATGTCAGATGTCAGTGGAGATGCCTCGGCTGGCATCTCTCTGTAATCCTGATTACTGTAATGGTCTTCCTCAAGAGAACGGGGATAACGGACGATAGTACGAATATGTACAGAATTCGTTGCCACCTGAAATTCTTCCTCGGTCACGTGCTCCTTATTCTTGGCGCATCGTTGGCTTACGCTGAGCCGGCTTCGCTGCCTTTGTCAGAAATTAGAGACGCGCTTGCACGCGAAGAGTATCAGGTGCTGAAGCCCGCTGGTGCGGCAGTCATAGAGCCACTTCTCACGCTCTATCAGGCTGGAGATATCGATACACGAAGACGGGTTGCCAATGCGTTGTATTATTTGAGCATCAAGTCTGTTCATGCGCGTACGGTGCTCATGCAAGATATTCACACGACACAGCCGCAACTACGGCTCGCTGTGCAATGGGCGCTAGGCCGGGTGAGCGATGATGTTGCGGTTGTGCAGACGCTCCTCGACAATATGGAAAATGACCCCAACCCGCTGTTCCGCGATAAGGCAGCTTGCGCCCTTGCCTATGATCAAGTGCACCTCAGTGAGAAGCAGCACGTCCTCCTGCTTGAAGGACTCGTTCGTGCGCTG
>JAYVFX010000516.1:0-5859 GCA_043772795.1 Deltaproteobacteria bacterium | reverse complement strand
CGCCGCTGTGCGGTTACCGTAATCTCTTCCAAGCGGGTGGCGGTATTTGCCGATGGCGAAGGCGGAGAGACTGGCATCACCTCACTCTGGGCGTATGCTGCGGTTCCCTGGCTTCCAACCCCATGAATAACAAGCGCGATGAGGAGAAAGCACCAGTATCGTAGGAATACGGTCCGAGATGAAAACAGCTATGCTTTCGCTTTCTCCTTCGAAAAAGTGTGCATCCCGAGCCCACTTCCTCTTGCCGCCGCTATGCTTCCTTCGGTGTCCATGAGATCAGTAATCGCCTCACAACTTGAGCGACAAAGGGAGGGTTCTAACGTGCCGTTCGTTGACGGAATAGTAGCGGATGTCTTCGGTTGTCACCCGAACAACCTTGCCTATGCGGTGCGCCTTCGTGCGAAAGCTTGGATGACGGAGCAGCAACCGTAAGAGGTGTGGAATTTCCCGCACTCGGGAGTCAGGTAGGGGAAAGCAAACAACGCAGTACCGGGTGTCCGCTACTATCTTCCGCCAAAAATCTCGCTCATTGATCGTCACGAAGGCCGGCTGGGGCTGCTGTCGAAGGAGATCGGGGATCGCTTCATCTTTAATGATTGTGTGCGGACGCAGATCGACAATGAAGTGGACCGGACCTCGATACCATCGCGCAATATCTTGTTCCAGATCTCGCCCGAGGAGTTGCTCATCTAAAACAATCATGCCGCCGGCTCTAACGCGGGGAGCGTTTCGAGAAACTGAGTCGTCACGAGCCGAACTGCTTCTTGAATAGCGGCATGTGGTACACGACCACGATATCCTTCTACTAGCACATCAACATTCTCTCCTGCTGCCAACCGCTCAAGCGTTCCAGTAATTTCAATCCGCGTATATTTGAACGTTGGCCGTCCTCCGCAGATGCCAATTGCTCGTACAACGTAATCACCGAGAGGATAATAGCGGTAGGACTCTCCGCCAACAATTTCCGTCACAAGCTCAGACATTGAGGATACTCCTAAAATTTGCTCACTTCGTCATTATGGTTCGAGGGAGCCTCTGGAACAAGAGGCAAGTAAGTCGGAAGCAGGCGGAATCTCAAGGGCTAGCCATTGCTAATTCTCGCCCAGCTCTGCCAACAACACCTTCGCCTCTTGCAAGTCCTTCGTGTCAAACCCCTCGGTGAACCAGTTGTAAATATCAGACAACATCTTGTGAGCTTGCTTTACTTTGCCTTGTTGTCGCCACAAGCGGGCGAGGCTTGTGGTGGCACGCAGCTCCCAGGATTTGGCTTGTTGCTTCTGGGCAATGTCGACGGCTTTGTGGAAGCACGCTTCGGCTTCCGCCTCTGCATCGATGCTAGGTGTTAGGTGCTGGGGACTTGCGACTTGCGACTTGTGACTTTCGACTTTCAACTGAAGTGTGAGTTCCCCTTTGAGCCGGTATAGCTCAGATTCCCAAAAACGTTCCGCATTGCGCTCCACCGTAGCTAGACCTTCGGCTACTGCGGTTAGTCCTGCCTCATACAGTCGCTCTGTTAGGTAAGCCTGGATCAACAAGCCCTGCCACGCCGTCCAAAGAGCCTCAGCACCGTGGGTAGATAAAATAGCCAACCCCTCCTGAAGAGCGGCAATTCCCGCTTTTCCTTTTCCCTGCTCGACCAACGTCCAGCCAGAAATGAGAGTAGCCCAGTCATGAAGGGAGGCATACCCATGGTCACGGCATAACTTCATCGCTTGATCGACCCACTTCTGCGCGGTTTGAGCTTCGCGGCGATAGACAAAAAGCAAAGCGCTCCACAAAATAGCAAATACTTGCGTGAAGGGATGAGCGAGATCTTCAGCTAAAGAGAACATCTCCTGTCGTCGGATCAAGGCTTGATCAGGGTAGCCAAGAAGCCACAGCACAGGAGCCAGAAAACCATAGCAAGCGACTCTTGGGTCAAAGCCCGAGCAGAGTTCGGGGGGGAACTGCGTTAAGAGACTTGAGTACCGTATGCCCTTTTCTAAGTAGGTGCGAGCCAACTGCTCTTCGCCAAGATAAGACAAACAGCACCCTAGCATGTATGATCCCGAAACCAGGACCGCCGAGTTGCTACTTCGGTGTGCGATGCTCAAGACTCGTTCGCCCAACCGATGCGCGGTAGCATAATCTGCCTGCCCCATATGGAATCGCCATAAGCCCAACAGGGCTGCAGTTAACTCAGGGGCATCGTCGTGTCGTTGACATAACTCATGCGCCCGATTGTAGGCCTTGCTCACTTCCGGCGCGGAAAAGCCATTCCTCAGGAAATGAGCTGTACCGAGCAACAGTTGCAGGTGAAGTTCCGACTGGCTCTCTTGGGAAGGGTTCGGGAAAGTATGAAACAGCTGCAACCCTTTTGTAAGGTGAACAATCGCTTCTTGGTTCGCGGAACGTCGGATAGCATTCTCACCCGCGAATTGTAAATATCGCACAGCTCGTCGATAGTCCCGCCCCTGCTCAAAGTGAATTGCCAGTTCAGTTGCGATCTCTCTGGCTCGGTCGCCATAACCCTGTTCTTCTCGTTCGCCAATTTGCTGATGCAGCCGCTGCCGCCGTCCCGCGGGTAGCTGCTCGTAGAGCACTTCTTGATACAAGGCATGGAGGAAGCCATAGCGTGCCGCTACCGTCCCATCCGGCCACTCCTTCGTCCCAGCAAGCCGTAGGAACTGTTCGCGGCGGGCTAACCCCCTACAGTGTTCTTCAACTGCGTCTGGTTCTGTTCCTACGCCCGCTGCGACGACCGCAGCGGAAAATCCTACGCTCGCCACACTCGCCGCCTCTAACACTCGTCGTTCCTCCGCGCTCAGTCGCTCGACTTGTTGCTCAATCATCTGGCGTAGATTCTCCGGCACAGCCCCTACGGCGTCCTCCTCCTTCTGTACGGTCCATTGCCCATCCACCTGCACAAACACACCCCGTGCTATCAACTCATCAACTACATTCACCATAAATAGCGGGTTACCGTCCGTGCGCTGGTGAATAGCGCGCGCCAAGCGATGAAAGGGCGCTCGGTCCTGCGCCCCTACGGCAAACCGCCGCACGAGGTACTCGGCGACATGGTCTTCCCGCAGGAAGTCCACCGCCAGCTCTTGACACTGTCCGTGCAGATGCAACTCGTGCTTGACCGTCTTGAGAGGGTGCTCACGCGCCAGCACCTCCACCGGCCGGTACGTCCCGAACACCAGCAGTCGGGCCGCCTCTCGCCTCCGCGCGATGAAGACTAACCAGTCCAGCGTAGACACATCGCTCCAGTGCAAGTCTTCGAGCACCAGCACCAGCGGTCGCTCCGCGGTCACTGCCTCTATCGCTTCGGCCAACTCCCGCAACATCCGTGTCCTGGTTGCTCCGGCCGTTTTGTTCTGTAGGGCCGCGAATTCGTCGGTCGTGAGCAGCGATGGCATCTGCACCAGCCAGGTGGGTGCGTACTGGGCCAAGATGGCGCGTATCCGCTGCCCGTCGGGCTCGCGACACAGTCGCCCCAAGGCATCCAAGAGCGGCAGATAGGGCTCCCCCGTGCCGTAATGTTCAATGCACTGCCCATGCCCGATGAAGATAGGGACTTGAGGCTGGGGACTTGAGACTTGGGAGGAGGGGGCTCGTCTCCAATCTCCAGTTTCTAGTCTCTGCCGGAAGGCTTCGACCAACGCGGTCTTGCCAATCCCCGGCTCGCCTGTGACGAAGACCAGTTGCCGCTCGCCTTGTAAGGCTTTGGCCAACCAAGCGTGGAGTTGTGTAAGCTCGGTGTCTCGCCCCACGAAACTGGGGGTTAGGGATTGGGGGTTAGGGGTTGGCTCAGTCCTGGAATTTGAAACTTGAAACTTGAAACTTGAAACTGGCGGAGCTGTGGTGAGCGGGGCAATGAAGCGAAACCCCCGTCGGTGAACGGTCTCAATGTACCGGGGCTCTTTGGCATCATCCCGTAAGGCGCGGCGCAACTCCTGAATGCAGAACGTCAAGGCCGCATCACTGACCACCGTATCCGCCCACACGGTCTGGAACAGTTCCTCTTTGCTCACCACTTGCCCCGCCTGCTGCACTAGCTGACGGAGGACGGCCAGGGCTTTGGGCGCGAGCTTCACTCCTTGTGTTCTACGCCATAACTGTCTGTTATCAAGATCGAGTCGGTAGGGACCAAATCTAAGTTCCTGTTTTGTCTACATTTCTGCCGCTCCGCGGTTGTCCTAACCCGCTCAGAGAAATCTTCGACTAATCTTCGAGTTTTCTCATGACTTCGTCCGCCTTTGTCCCTATTCTCCTGCCACAAAGGGGAGACGAGGGCAAGCGACACGTGCCCGCCAGAAAGGAGGATCTCCGTGCGGCAGGACAAAGCAGAACAGGCCCCATTGTCCGTCCATCGCGCGTTTGTCGTGCACTTCCGGGAGAATAACGAGGTGGCACACAGGCAGATGTCGGGGCGGGTGGAGCACGTGGTATCGGGGCAGAGCGCGCATTTTGTTTCACTGGAAGAACTGTTGGACTTTATCGCACGGGTGCTGGCTATTGGGCGTGGCTCGCCATGACAGAGGGTAAAAAAAGCTGGTTAAACTCCCAGACTGCCTGGTATTGCCCTCGTGGATACCAACTTGGGAGTATTGTTCAGTCGGAATGAACAATTTGTTCAGTGCTTTGTTACGCCTCATAACCGAAGGAGGGATTAACGATGATGAGGCAAGGAAACGATCAACGTATGTTAGGCAGGAGGTGACGTATGTAAAGAGACAAACAACGAAGGAAGGCAAAGACCCGTAAGCGAGATCATTAACCTGTCCTTAACAATTTAGGAGACCACTATGAACCATGGCACGAACACTTGGGGTAAGAGCAGAGCAATCGTGGGATTTATTGCAGGGTTAATTCTGACATGGGCACAAACTACAAAGGAGAGAAAACCATGAAAAGGCGTAATTGCTCAATAAGTCCGGGTAAACAAGCTGTGATCCAGGAGTTGCTCTGGAAGTCCGGGGGATTTTTCCGGGTGGCGAGGCGGGGAATTTCGGTACAGGACGGGAGAGAAGGAGTAGGGTGTCGAACATGAGTAAGGGGCAGGTTTTCGCTCTTCCCAGTTACGATGAGATTCCACACGCGGAGCACAGTCAGACGTTAAAGTGGGTATTGGAGGTGTGTCAGCACCAGCAGGAACGCATCGTGCTACTGGAAGAGATGGTCGCGCAGTTAAAGGTGACTCCGAGTGAGGACACCAAGCGCACTCTACATGAGCGGTTTGACACTATTTTCACCCAGCACACCGGGTTCCAAACCCTTAATCTGGCCCTCCAGCGCCTCCACGCCAACAAAGCAGAATTACTCCTGGTGCTGGAGCGCCCGGACATCCCGTTGCACAATAATCTGAGCGAGAATGACATTCGCGACTATGTCAAGAAACGCAAGATTAGTGCGACCACCCGCAGCGAGGCGGGGCGGGCCGCGCGGGATACGTTTCTCAGTTTGAAGAAGACCTGCCAGAAGCTGGGGCTCTCCTTCTGGCACTATCTTCAGGATCGCCTCGCGCGCACCAATCTCCTCCCCCCTTTGCCTACCCTCATCCGCACCGCCGCTCAGCCCCCTTAATTACCCGGCGTTTTGGAGCAATTACCAATGACCAACTCGGTCAACAACAGTTGGCCTTTGCTGATTTTATCGCTTGGTCACCTTTCTGAATTCATCCAAAGATTGAAGACCAAGAGTCACCACTGGAGGGGGAGAAATTATGAGTGCCTATGCCAGACCCACATTGACAATCAAATATTACATGATTTTGCTGCTCGTGCGGCTGCTACTGCCCGTGATGGCCGTGCTGTCTATTACCCCCGCTCGACAGGCGGCAGCGCAAATCACTGACCTACTGAAACCTCGTGATCT
>JAYVFX010000515.1:0-3884 GCA_043772795.1 Deltaproteobacteria bacterium | reverse complement strand
CGTTAGGAGACGGGATCAACCCCAACCTGCACGAAGCAAAAGGCGACACTGTAGTAGAAACAGTTGACACTCTCCCTTGCTCAGAGAGGGCTAGGGCGAGGGTGAAACAATTGCTGATTGACGATTGTAGAGTGCGGATTGACAACCCTTCACCCTCGCCATTCCGCAATCCGCATTCGCCATTCCGCAATCTCTCACGCTTTCCACTGTGCCGCCTCGTGGCACAGTCGCGTCACGCCTTAAGGGTAATTGGAAATGAGAAGGCGGCGCGAATGAACACGACGAAAACCTTTCTGGTGAAAATCCGCATACGGTTGCCATGTCCGGTTACAAACGGAAGTGTAGCCGTCCTTTTGTAGGGAAACTTCCTGGTTCGTCACTCAGGTGATGTCCCAGGCGTAACCAAAAATAAGGAGGAAAGCCATGAAACTCACAAAAACTGTACGGATGTTCGGCATTATTGCAGCCCTGCTCGGGTTCGCTGTAACCCAATCGTTCGCACTTCCCACGAGCGAGACCGAGATCGTCTACTTCAGTGATGCGACGTACTCAAAAGAAGTAGGCTACATGTTCCGTGGATGTACGGGAGGTATAGCTCGCCAAGGAAAGACAAGTCGCTACCGAGTCACCTCCTCTACTCCTTGCCAGGGCAGCCATCCGCTGAATGAGATCGCATGTTATTTTGATGGCCGACTGACGATGTGTCCGGCGAACATCTGTGACTCGCCGTTGGTCGACTGCCACTAGAGAGAGGGCGGAGGAGGACGGGGGAACCCTGATGGTATCGCCAACTCTCTCCCGTGATCTTCCGCCGTTTTTTTTACCAATTATCGTTCACATACAAGAAGGAGATGTTTTGTGAATACGCAACTTTATGTGACAAAAGCAGCGGCAGTCCTAGTGATTACCTCTTTAGCGTTTACTGTGGCAACGGCATCTGTCGCGTTTGGGAGAGCGAGAATACCGGGGACACGATTACCCGATGGGACCGTGTACACCGGTGGTGGAGGTGGGGGAGGGTTACCACCTGAGGACCAGGAACATATGCGACAACCGCTAATTACGAATCTGGTCAGCAAAACGTCGAACTCGCTGACGCTCAGACTGATGGATCGGACGGTATATGAGACAGGCTATGAACTCTATCGAGGCCCTTCATACACCGGACCGTGGACACTCATTGCGTCGTGGCCTTCTCCTTGGATTTCTTCCGATCCAAACAACCCGATTGTGACCCTTGACTACACGGATACGGGACTCAATCCGGATACGCGGTATTCATACCGCTTCCGAGCCTATAACAGCTACGGTGAGTCGTCGTTCGTCAATGACTATATCACCCTCGATGGACGAGGAGTATGGCGATTGCAACTGCGTGTACGTACCGCGAATGTCGAGGACGCTGGCACCGACGACGATGTGTATGTCGCACTGAACGGGAGAAATACGACCTGGCTGAACTACAGCCACAATGACTTTGAGCGCGGAAGCGAGTTTACCTATGATCTGCTGCTTGATGGAGTGAGCGACCTCAGTGATATCAACGGTATGTCTATCGAGAATTCCGGGAGCGATGGTTTGTGCCTTGAAAGTTTGGCCCTCCTGGTGAATGGGAGCGAGATTTTTAACCAACAGTTTGGTGCAACGTCTTCGACCTGTCGTTGGCTTGACCAGGGCAGTGGCAGTCAGCCTTCATTTACTGCCTCACGTGCTACCGTGCGCGCTCATCCCCTCTGGCAAGGTTTCCAACAGCCGGGTCCTCCGCTCGGTCTTCCTCGTGTAGAACTTGAAAGCCGGATTGAAGGCATTGTTGGCGACGCGCTCCATGCGAAAGACGCCTATTGGGGTGACCTCGACGGCGATCGTTACGTCGAAGTGACTGGAAAAGATGACCAGCGTATACATGTGACAGTCGACCTTAGCGCCGATGTTCCTGGGTTTGATGCCGAAGTTGATCTGTCCTTTGATCTACGTTTCGCTAGCGCGTGTACGGATGGGCAAACTCCTCTAGAGTTGCCTGTCATTGCAGAGAACGTCCACGCAGATGCCGACTTCGACTGGTACACGGAACTCGCAACCCTCTTTTTGGTGAATCTTGCTGAAGAAGGGATCGCTGATCGTGTCGTCGATGCGTTCCCCGATCTGAACAAAACAATTACCATTAACACGGACGAAACTGTTTGTGTTACACCGGTTGTGATACAAAGTGGTGATGTTGTCTTTACTGTGACCCGTTCCAAGAAAACTGGCGGTACAAAGACAACGGGAACTGTAATCGGAGGGACCAAAACCACAGGAACTGGAACCATCGGTTCGAAAGTGACGGGAACTGTTGGGACCACCACGACGAAGACCTTAGCGAAATAATCAAAACGTGCGGCCAAGTACATACCGGAAAACATCGGCGTTCTGAATGCCCGCCACGTGTGGCAGCCCGTCATTTCGGGCAAGGCCGCAGGCCGCGACCCGGAATCCAGGAAGAGAAAACTGGATCCCCGCGGAGTTTATCCTGAGCGAAGTCGAAGGGCGGGACTGACGGCTCAATAGTATTCGGCACAAATTTTGACCATCAGTAGAACGTTGCTGAAAATTCCCTCTCCCGCCGGGAGAGGGCAAGGGTGAGGGGAAACAATTAGCGATTGTGGATTGCAGATTGGCGATTGTGGAATCCTTTGCCGGCTCTTTCTCGATTCAGCAATCTGCATTCGCCATTCGACAATTTCTTACCCCCTCATCCTGACCCCTTCGACAAGCTCAGGACAGGCTTCTCCCGGCGGGGAGAAGGAACCTGAAGCCGTCCGTGCATAATGAGTGCCGAACACTATTGGGGGAAATCCAGCGGGGATCTCTCAGGAAAAGAGGTTCTTCGACTTGCAGGCCCGGAATGACAGTAATGAGGGTTCGTACTGACTCAGATTGTCTCGGACAGGGCCGACAGATTGAGGGCAGATTTTTACAGCCTCCTGCGTCTCTTCTTTACCGGAGTCCTGCCGCTGCGGTCAGCTCCCCCGTCTCGGCTCCCTGCAACTGTGCCACTGCCGCCCGTAAGGAATCGTTCTGCGTCTTCAACTCTGCCAACTGTTGCAAAACAGTCTGTAACTGCTCGTTCTGTACAGTCAGCTTCTGGGCTTGCGTGGCTATCTGACGGTGTTGCTGTTGGAGTTCGTTCAGTAAGAGCGGGGTCAACGCCTCATACCGTACCCCTGCGATCTTCCCGTCTGCATCCCGCGTCACTAACTCCGGATATACCTGCGCGACTTCTTCGGCGATCAACCCATACTGTAGCGGGCCGTGCGGCTCGGCTTTGTAGTGAAACGTCACCGGCCGTAACTCATACACTTTCTGACTGTGGGCAGCCATGGTGTGGATGTTCTGTTTATAGCGGGCGGAGGAGGGCAGCACCCCTAACTGTCCTGCACTGTTGATGGTGACGGTGGTGCCGCTGACGACCGTACCAAAGACTCCTTTGATAAAGGCGCGGGTTTGCACGTTGCCCAAGCGCAGGGTGCCGGACTCGCTCACCACGCCGGGGTGGCCCAGGTAGATGTTGTTACTGCCGCTGGTGAGCAAGGCTCCGGCGCCCCAGCCGATCGCGGTGTTGTTGGAGCCGGAGGTGTTGGCCAAGAGGGCTTGGTAGCCGCTGGCGGTGTTTCGCTGGCCGGTGGTGTTGGCGTAGAGTGTCTGGCGACCACTGGCGGTATTGTTGGTGCCCGTGGTATTGGCGGAGAGCGCAAAGGTGCCACTGGCGGTATTGTTGGCACCCGTGGTGTTGGAGGTGAGCGCGTTGCCGCCGCTGGCGGTGTTGCTGGTGCCCGTGGTATTGGCGGAGAGCGCAAAGGTGCCACTGGCGGTATTGTTGGCACCCGTGGTGTTGGAGGTGAGCG
>JAYVFX010000514.1:0-7106 GCA_043772795.1 Deltaproteobacteria bacterium | reverse complement strand
AGCCGACACAGGGACGGAAGTGCGTGAACTGGCCCGTTTCTCTATTCGCCATGCCTATGATCCGTCACGGGCGATTGGTCGCCATAGCGATCACTACTCCGACTTGGATTTAAGTGCACGAACGCAACCCCTCCCATACACCACCTTTACCTTTGATTCGACCTATGACGTGGCACAGGGAGACCTGACTACCATCCGCCTGGGCGCGTTTCTGACCGACCCGCGCCCGTTATCCCCGCTCTCGCCATTGCTCGAACATTTACAGCGACGTACGACTGTCGGGATCTCGTACCGCACGATTACCGATCGCCTGCTGAAAGAAATGAATGCCTATGTCGTCTTGCGCCTTAACGATTACCTCACAACTGCGTACATGGGCCGCTACGATTTCAATGCTAACTCGTTTATTGGGAACCGCTACTTTTTTCGCCTCATCTCGCCACAGAAATGTTGGTATGTTGATCTTGGCGTGATTGATCGCGTCAACCCAAGCGAACTCGAATTTCGGGTCTTCGTTACGTTCGTTGGTCTCAGCTCCTCTGGGCGTGCAGCCTTCTAGAATATTGGATTGCTTTTTCTTGTCGGTTCAGCGACAGTAATCGCGTAGGAGGACGAAGCGATGATAGAAGTCGGCATTGTTGGTGGTTCGGGATATACGGGCAGTGAGTTGTTGCGTATTCTGTTGCAGCACCCTTCGGCGCGTATCAAATGGGTCACCTCGCGTGGGGACAAGAAACTCGAACATATCCACCGTAACTTCTATGGGATGGGACTCGATTTCATCACCTTGGAAGAAGCACAGGGTGGAGAGGTTGTTTTTCTGTGCACGCCGTCGCGCGAATCAATGTTGCACGCGGGGCGATTTTTAGAGCAAGGGAGTAAAGTGGTTGATCTCGGCTCTGACTTCCGCCTCAAGAATCGCGATATTTTCGAGACCGTCTATAAAGCGAAGCATACATGTTGGGATCTCGTCGGCGAGGCACCGTATGGCCTGACAGAACTACGACGTGACGACATCCAGAAGGCGCGGCTCATCGCCAACCCTGGCTGTTTTGCTACGGCCATGATTCTCGGTTTGGCACCGCTTGTGAAAGAGAAGTTGATCGATTTTGAGCATATTTTGGTAGACGGCATGTCTGGTACTTCAGGCGCAGGAGCCGTACCAGAGACCCAAAGCCAGCATGCTGAGATCGGCAATTCCGTTTTTGCTTACAACGTCACCGATCATCGCCACACCTATGAAGCAGAACAAGAACTGTCGGTGATTGCGGGAGAAAAACTGCAAATCAATTTTACGCCGTTCTATGCGCCATTCTCGCGCGGTATTCTTGCGACGTGTCACGGGTTCCTGACCGATCATCTTGATCGCGGACAGGTCCTCGATCTGTTCAAAGAGTTTTACCAGGGACAGTACTTTATCCAGATCCTTGATATGGACAAAGACCCGAAGGTCTCATGGCAATATTTGCCTTATCCAAGTGTTGCGACATTAGCGGGCTCGAACTTCTGTCAGATTGGTATTGATGTCGACAACAAGCGTGGACGCGTCGTCGTCTTCGCTGCGCTGGATAACCTTGTCAAAGGCGCAGCCGGTGCGGCGGTACAAAACATGAATGTGATGTTCGGCTTGCCAGAAGAGACCGGACTGACGATGCTCGGGATGCATCCTTAAAAGGGGATAGGGAACAGGTTATGGGGTACAGATAGAAGAAATGATAATACTCACGTAAACTCTCTTTTTTCTGTAACCTGTCCCCTGTACCCCGTAACCTGACTGTTCTGTGTCTACCAAATACTATCCTGCGTCAGTGCTAGTGGAGACGGTGAAGAAGCTTCGTGAAGTGGGCAAACGTCTCGTCTTCACCAACGGTTGTTTCGACATTTTGCACCCTGGTCATATTCACACGTTGACACACGCCAAGGCTCTGGGGGATGTCCTGATCGTTAGTATTAACAGCGATGCCTCGGTCAAACGCCTCAAGGGCGCGCGCCGCCCGATTCTCAACCAGGACGAACGCGTAGTGATGTTGGCCGCGCTGGCAGCGGTCGATTATGTCACAGTTTTTGAAGAGGACACGCCGCTTACGTTAATCGAGCTACTGCAACCGCAAGTGTTAGTTAAAGGCGGAGATTGGAATCCTGATGCGGTTGTTGGACGAGAAACCGTCGAAGCAAATGGCGGGAGAGTTGCACTTATCCCGTATCAAGAAGGTTTGTCCACCAGCGGAATTATTGAACGAATCTTGGCGGTGTATCAGGGCTCTGGCGCGTCATAAACAAAAGGGATCATGAGCGTGTCCGTGTACGTTTTCCAGTTGTTGGGAGAGGAGATGGAGAACTTTTCCCTTTGTTCACAACTGCCAAACGTAGATGAGAGGAATGTGTCTTCTGCGCTTCCATCTCTGAAGATCGGTCTTGATTCCTGCTCTTGATTGCCAAGGCGGGCAGCCCTAACTTGTCCATCTCCAATTCTTGCGCCGGACTCAGCATCTGATTGCGCTGTGCTACCTTCGGTTCCCTTTCCTGCGAGAGTGCGTCCAGCAACGCCTTGGCCTCTTGTAAGTCTTTGGTGTCAAAGCCTTCCGTAAACCAGTTGTAGATCTCGGATAACATCTGGTGAGCTTCGTGTTGCTTGCCTTGTTGTTGCCATAATCGCGCGCGACTTATCGTTGCCCGTAATTCAAATGACTTGGCTTGTTGTTGCTGGGCAATCTCAATGGCTTTGAGAAAACACGCCTCTGGAGACGACGGGGCGACAAGGCGATCGGGCGATGGGGCGACTAACACTTTTTCGCCCGTTCGCCCGCTCGCCCGCTCGCCCAGTCGGAGCGATAGCTCCCCGTATAGCCGATACAGCTCCGCCTCCCAAAACCGTTCTTCAGTCCTGTGGATAAATTCCTCTGCCTCGGTAAATGAGTGATGCCCTTCCGCGAAGTTTCCTATTTTCCCATACGCTTCGGCCAGCAAAATCAGATACGAGGACACTCCGAGTTCTTCTCCCGTGGCTCGGTAGGCAGTTAAGCCCTGACGTATCTGTACGACTCCCTCCTCACTCCGTCCCTCCTCGGCCAGACCCCAACCTCGTGAAATCGTTGCCATCGCCAATTGATGGACAAATCCATACTCTGTGCAGAGAGCAACCCACTCTTCTTCCAACCTCTGGCTTGTTTGCTGCTCGCCGCGGAGCCGATAGATTCTGGCCGCCCAGCCTAGCGCATAGGCAAGGCTGAAGGGATGAGACCGCTCCCGGGCCAAGGTAAGCATTTCCTGACTCCATTGCAGTGCTTGGTTTGGATACCCCAGCAACCACAAAACACACGCGACGTGGGAAAGGCTCAGCACCCCAGGGTCATACAGGTGACCAATAGCGCCGAGTTGCTGTGGCTTGTAGAGCGCAACGCTTTGCTCCAGATGGACTCGGGCTCGGGTGAAATCTCCCATGAAGAACAACGGCACCCCGAGCGAAAAATGTGCGACTTGCAGGAAGAGATCGAACTGTAGGTTCTCAGTCAAACGCATGCGTTCTTCTGCCACACGATAGGCGGCTGGCAACTCTGCCCGTAGGAGATGTAGTGCATATGGTCCGCCGAGCACCATAAAGAGCTGGGGAGCCCCTCCCACCCGTTGGCATAACTCGTACGCACGCCTATAGGCGTGCTCCACTTCCGGCGCGACATATCCCTTGGTGGAAGCCAACGGAGTACGCAGGAGCAGGTAAAGCCCCAGTTCTTGTTGGGCGCGCTCCGGAGTGTCGGGCAGCGTCTGCAGCAGCTCTATCGCGTGGTTGAGCAGACTGATCGCTTCAACATGTGCGTTCTGTTGGACCGCGTTCTCACCTGCGTGCCACAGATACTGCACTGTCCGCTGCACATCTCGTCCCTGTTCAAAGTGCACTGCTAGCTCGGTTGCGATCTCCCTTGTTCGGTTTCCATATGCAGCTTCTAGTCGCTCTCCAACTTGTCGGTGCAGGCCAATACGCCGCCCTACCGATACTTGCTCATACAACACATTCTGATAGAGCGCGTGAAGAAACCGGTAGCGTGCCACTGCCGTCCCGTCTGGCCATTCACTCACCCCATTGGCATGTAGAAATTGGCTCCGTCGCGCGAGTGCTTCACAACATGTTTCAACTGTGGGTACTTCTTCTCTCAGCGCTGCCGCAACCGCTGCCACCGAGAATTCCATCCCCACCACACTCGCCGCTTCGAGCACCGCGCGTTCCTCTGGCCCGACTCGCGCGATCTGCTGCTCGATGAACTGCTGCAACCCGGAGGGGACCGCTTGCTTCTCCAATTCGCCGACGAGTTTCCAGTGCCCTTCTTGTTGGACAATCACTCCCTGCCCCACGAGATCATTCACCACATTGACCATAAACAGAGGATTCCCCTCCGTGCGGTGATGAACGACTTCTCCCAGTTTGGCTGACAGGGTAGTTCCAGGAAACTGTCCGGCCAGATACTCTTCAACGTCCTCTGGAGTGAGATACGCCAAGCAGATCTCCTCACAATGGCCATGCAGTTGCAGTTCCTGTTTCACTGTTTGCAGTGGATGCTCTTGCCCCATCACGTTCTCTGGACGATACGTACCAATTATCATCAGCCGGGCTGGTAGCTGGCGGCGTGCCACAAAGGACACCAGATCCAAGGTCGAGTAGTCACTCCAGTGCAGGTCTTCTAAAACCAAGACCAGCGTGTATTCGGTCGTCAACACCTCTAGGGCTCCGGCCATCTCCCGTAGCATGCGCTCTCGCGTCGCGCCCACGACTCGGCGCTGCAAGGCTTCCAGGTCAGTAGCATTGAGAAGTGCTGGCATCTGGACCAGCCACGTCGGGGCATGACGGCTGAGGATTTCAACAAGGCGCTCGCCTCCCGAAGCACGGCACAGTTGCTCGAGGGCATCCAGAATTGGTAGATACGCTTCGCCTGTCCCGTAATGCTCGATACACTGCCCCCGACCGATCTGGGGGACGGGGGTCAGGGGTCGGGGCGGAGGAAGGCAAGGACTGAGTGCTGAGGACTGAGTCTCAGAAACTTTTGCGTTTTGCATTTTGACTTTTGCATTTGGACTTTCTTCTTCCTCCTCAACTCCGAACTTTTCGTGACTCCGCACTCCGAACAAAAAGGCATCGATGAGTGTAGTCTTGCCGATCCCCGGCTCTCCAGTCACGAATACGATCTGGCGCTGTCCGCTACTGGCTTTCGCAAACAGACTGTGAAGATAGGCGAGATCAGCATCACGACCAACGAAGACAGAGTGCTGAGGACTAAGGACTGAGGACTGAGTAGAAGGTATCAGAGATCGGCCTTCCATTTTTACTTTTTGATTTTTGCCTTTTGATTTTTGATTTTCTTCTCGACTCTGGACCCTAGACTCTAGACTCTGGACTTCCGCAATGAACCGATACCCCCGTTTCGGGACGGTCGCAATGTATTGCGGCTTCTTCGTGTCATCGCCAAGCGCTTTGCGTAATTCAGTAATACACACCGTCAGTGCACCCTCATCCACATATGTCCCCGCCCACACTTGTTCGAGTAACTCGTCCTTGCTGACTAGTTCTCCAGAATGTTCAAGTAGATAGCACAGCACCGCAAAGGTCTTCGGGCGCAGGACGATCTCTTGCGAACCGCGGCGCACACTTCCTTCCCGTGTATCCACCACAAAGGGCGGAAAAACATAGCGCTCCGACTTCATTCTGGATGTCCTCTCACAGCTCGAAGAAAAATTAAAGAGAAATTGAAGAAAAATTTAGGAAGTTTGTAAGGACTTTTTCCCTCCTGCTTCGTAAACCTTATTGCGAAGCGAAAGACAAGCCCTCAGGAGAGGAAAACTCACATCACTACTCAAGTGAAAAGCGAAGCAAGGAGGTCACATGCCGCAAATCCCACAACTTTCCCATAACTTCCTGCGGGTTTTCGGCGTCTTCTGCATTCAAGACATTCATCCTGCAGGACATGTCACATTTAACCAAGTGACGGTGTCGTACCGTGTCGAGCTGGTGTGAGTCAGGAGGTTGGGCTCATGGAGCCCAACCTCCCGCGGAAAGGAGGAAGAACAATGAGCTGATCTCATAGCGAATGGACTGATGTAGCAGTTTGTCGGTAGTGGTGTCCCAGTGTGGAACACGTTCAAGCTGAGCATTGCCAGGATAAGACGATTCATCGACGGACTTTGCTCAGCATTTTATCGACCACCCCTTAACAATGTTAACGACTACAGGAGAACATCATGGAAAAGCATAACTTCAGAAGTGTGATTGCGACCGCTTCGCTAGTCCTAGGTTTAAGTGGCGTCGGGCCCGCTCACGCGGATATCTTCGGTGGCTTTCTGGGAGCTGCGGCGGGTGCGACGGACGTCTATGGCATGACCTGTCCGATCGGAACCGTTAGCGTGAAGGCGAGCGTGAATGACGCCGTCGCTGTCGGAAATCAGATCAGTGTACAGGTGATTAACCCGCACGGCCGCGCTATTACTGCGAGCGCCGTGGACGGCGGCCCCCCCTCTACATTAGTCACCTTGACCGGGGGGGCTGGTCAGTACTTGGTGACTGTCCATAAGAACACTCTGCTCGGTGAAGGGTATTCCGTTTCTATGGACTGCTATGACGTCGTTGGAGCCATAGCAGGGATTCAATCAGTCCTGATTCAAAACCAATAGGCATCCAGTCGCAATGGGCAGAAGCCGGTCTGCCGCCACGCGCAATCGGTGGCGGCAGACCGGAGTTCCCCGTAACGAATGTGCCAGAGGCCGTGCAGTCAGGCTCCCAAGGTCAGTGAGCAGAGCACCTGGAGCATGAACGGGTACGCAAACCGCTCGTCCTGAGCGTACCCTGAGTCCTGAGCTTGTCGAAGGATCGAATGGGGAAGTCGAAGGGCGCCGACGCAAGTAGCGTAGGTTGGGCTCATGGAGCCCAACCTACCAAGAAAGGAGAGGAGTCTCATGACCTTCAGTAATTATGTAGAAATTCCGCATCAAGAGAGCCGACGAGTCAAAGACAATAGATCACTATCTGAGAGAGTGATAGTAGCTGGCAACCCACCTGAGCAATCGCATATTCGGCTGGCCCGGGAGGGAGCGATCGGCTTTATTACTCTCCATCGCCCCGAACG
>JAYVFX010000513.1:0-2233 GCA_043772795.1 Deltaproteobacteria bacterium | reverse complement strand
TCCGTATGTCGCTCACGGAGGGGAGGCAGGGTAATCGGAAGAACATGGAGGCGATAAAAAAGATCCCCACGGAATCGTCCTTCTTTGACCGCGACTTGGAGATCACGGTTGGTTGCCGCTATCACACGGACGTCTACACGTACGGATTTATCACTACCGACGGGCTCGAACTCCTGCTCTTGCAACACACGCAAAAGCTTCACTTGCAGTTTGGCACTCATTTCGCCGACCTCATCGAGAAACAGCGTACCGCCATGGGCAAGCTGAAAGCGCCCTTGCCGTGCCGTGCTAGCACCCGTAAACGCTCCACGCGTATGGCCGAAAAGCTCACTTTCGAGAAGCTCCTCGGGGATGGCACCGCAGTTCACCGGTACGAACGGACGCGTCGCACGGGGGCTCAGATTGTGAATCGTCCGGGCGATCATTTCCTTCCCTGTGCCGCTTTCCCCGCCGACCAGCACGGTGGCCGTACTTCTCGCCAGCTTCATTGCCAGCTCAAAGATTTGTAACATGGCCTGGCTCTTGCCGATGAGCGGGCCAGAAGTTCCGAGGCTCTCCTCGCTCTCCTCACCGAGCAGTTCCGTCACGTGTAACTCCATATATGCTCCCCCTTACAAGAATCAGATTACTGCCTAGTCGTCACGGTCTGTGCAGACGCATAGACTATCAAGACCTATGCCAAGAAATCTGCGGCTGTTTGACTACTTGTTCACCCCACGTGAGAGACATCGGTGCAGGAGTGGGTCCATTTAGGACCTACCCAAAGATTAAAAATGACCTACCCAATTATGGGTTATTTTTCTACCGGATAGACATGGGAACGATGTCAAAGCTCCGTCAGAGCAGACGCGCAGGCAGAGTCCAGGCGTTTCACAGCCATGGCGGGCACGCGATTTGCAATCGCTTCACCAGGAGAAAGAAGCCGCCGTACAATAGTGTTCGGCACTCATTATGCACGGATGGCTTCAGGTCCCTTCTCCCCTTGCGGGAGAAGGTCAGGATGAGGGGGCACTTCGCCGCAATCAGTGCGGAACTATTTGACACCCTCACCCTAACCCTCTCCCGTCGAGGGAGAGGGAATAAAAAGGCCACTTTGCGCAGAGCCGAAATTTGTGCCGAACAGTATTGGCCGCCGTACAAGATCATTCTGTTCCTCGTTAGTAGTTTACCGGATAGCAGTCAAGAACCAAGTGTCTTATTGTGATATACATCGCGGCGAGTAGGAGCTGATCGCAACGGGTACGTGACCAAGCGTTGCCGCATAGGGATTGTCCTACAGGGAGTCAATGAATGTCCTGCAGGACGCCGCGTTTTGGCATGGGGGACTTCAGAGAGAGGGGGAGGAAGATACGTGGGTGGTTCTAGCTGGGTGACAGGCCTAACGATGAAAAGCTGGTAGCAAATGGTTGTTCCTTATTCTGCACAAGCAGAGTTGGTTGGCCGGGCTCACTACGTTCAGTGCCCTGACAGGGGATGACGATACCGGTTGTCGTTCTCATTCGTATTGCGGGGGCTTAACACAGGTACCTCTATGACAAACACCACGATCCTTCTTGTTGACGATCATGCTCTCATCCGGCAAGGATGCCGGCGAATTCTGGAACGTTATGGCGATATTACCATTGTCGGTGAAGCCGAAACCGGGGCAGAGGCGTTAGAAAAATTCGAGGAGTTAAAACCAAACCTGGTCCTCATGGATATTAGCCTTCCTGACGTCGGCGGCATTGAGGTCACACGACAAATTAAGAGCCGATTTCCCAAAACAAAGGTCATCATCCTTTCCCTACACACCCATGAAACCTATGTGTATCAGGCACTGACCTCCGGCGCTTCGGCATATGTGGTCAAGCAGGGCGGAGAGCGAGAGCTCGAAGGTGCTCTCGCCGCCGTTACCGCAGGGAACATATACCTCAGTCCACTCGTGTCGCAAACGATTGTGGACGTCTATCTCAAATACGCTCCCCAAGAGATGGGACTCGGAGACTCGCCACTGACCAACAAGGAGCGAGAAGTATTAGTTCTGTTGACGCAAGGCTTGACGAGCAAAGAAGCCGCGCATCGGTTACAGCTCAGCCCGCAGACTATCGATGTCCACCGCAAAAATATGATGAAGAAACTGGGCATTCATAATATCCCCGGGTTGATGAGATGGGCTCTACGCACGGGGATTATCTCGGTGGAGGCATAAGCGTTCCGGGGGTGCAAACCCCCGGCTACCATCGGCAGCCCCTCT
>JAYVFX010000512.1:0-1757 GCA_043772795.1 Deltaproteobacteria bacterium | reverse complement strand
CGCCTGTTCGACCGCCTGTTCGCCATTGTGGGTGACCTGCGCTGTCTGTTCAGTGCTCGCTGATACTGCTTGGGCTTGTTCGCTAGCGAGGGACACCGTTTGCTTTACTTCCTCCATTGTTGCTGCGGTTTGGGCGATCGCTGCAGTTGTTTCGGTGGTACTTGTGACTAGTTGCTGCAATGTCGTCATTATTTGACTGGTCGATGCAGAGAGTACGGTGACACTCCTACGGAGTTGCTCCTCAGTCTGTTTCCGTTCGCTGATGTCACGGTGAGTCCCGGACATCCGAATCGGCGAACCCTGCGTATCCCATTCCGCCTGCCCGAGGACATCGACCCACAGATACTCGCCGTTTTTCGTACGGAGTCGACACTCTTGGTGATATGGTACATGAGCTTCATGATGCTGCTGTATGGCTTGCTGGACGCGTTCCCGGTCATCGGGATGGAGATGCGAGTCAAAACTGGAAAGGAGGTGTGGGAACTCGTGTTCTTCATAACCGAGCTGCGCTTTGAAACGTGGCGAATAGTACACCTCGCCTGTCTGTATATTCCAGTCCCAGATGCCATCGTTGGTTGCACTCATCACTCTGGCTATCCGGTCCTCACTTACACGCAAGGCGCTAGTTATCTTTCGTAGGCGAATGATGGTGTAACTGATGTAGGCGAGAAGTGCGAAAATGAGTACATACAATGTCCGCCGATACCGATTGGCAGCGCCAAGCGTACGTTCGTAATGTTTTGCATACGCCTCGGCCAGCTCGTCAGTCCGCTGCACAGTGGGAAAGGCAAGTGCTTCCTGGAGCAGGGCGTCAACCTGTGGTTTGTACTTGCGGATCGCCTGCACGTGGGTGACGATACGGGTGGCAGCCGGACTCCCTAAGACGGTGGCGTAACGGTCGCGATTCTGAGCCAAGATGTCCAACGGACCGGTGAGTGAAGCAACACGCTGTTCATCTCCATTCAGGTTGTAAATGAGAACGTTTTGCAAAAGATCATTCAAGAGTGGAGAGAGTTCCCTGATTGTTGCACTCTCCGAAGCCTTCTTTGCAGTTTCCTGCACCAGTTTGGGGAGATAGTCGAGTGAGTTCTTGAGGGTGGCACTAGAGGTTTTCAGACGTTCGATAATGAGTTCTTTGTCCGTTAACAAATTGATGTAGGTCGTGAGCAGGTCGCCTAGCTCGGTCTGTCCCTCTTGATCGATGAACGAAGGCGGGTGGGCGAGACGCTCGTGTAAGCCTTTAAGTTTGTCCAGTGTCTCGGTGATGGAATCGTAGTTGGCGAGGAGGCCGGTACGACTCTTCAGGAGGTCCTGATTGAGATTAATGTCTAACTGTTTGAACTGACGAAGGTCATCAGTGAAGCGACTATGCGCGTTCATATCGATAGCGCGAGTTTTCCATAACAAGAACCCTAACAGGAAGATAACTCCACCGCCTACCAGCACGGCACGCCACCGCAATATGCTTGTCCTCATGCTCCCACTCTCCCTCTATGTATCCGAACGCGATTAACGCTTCTCTTGCTGAGCCACCTGTGGCGTTCCCGTTTCTAAGGACTGACCTTTGTACTCACCAGTCAGCGTATGGAGAAATTTGACCAGCAAATGGATTTCTTTCGCTGACAAGTCGCGCCCTAATTGATACTTCGTCATGACTTGTAGTAATTGTCAGAAAATAACTTGAGCAATTGGGGGATCTTTGCTATAGCCTCATCATGGTTGATTCGGCTATCCTCGCCCTGGTGCGGCAGACATAC
>JAYVFX010000511.1:0-4680 GCA_043772795.1 Deltaproteobacteria bacterium | reverse complement strand
AAAGGCAATGCGGCGGGAGAGCCCTTCACGGCCAAAGCCACAGTCTGCTGTAATGATGAGGCGTTCTGGAGGGACGTACTCCAACGCTTTGCGAATCAGATCGGCAATCAGATGTGGGGGTTCGACCGTCGTCATGGTGTGATTGATGGCCCCGATCGCGATTTTCTTCTCGGTCTTGTGATGTTTGAGCAACGGCAGATCTCGCCCCTGGTTGCTGGCACATTCCAGAGTCAGGACATCCGCGTTCAGCGCCAAGAGATACGGCAGTGGGCGTTCGTAGCTGGGCCGTTCCCAATAGAAGCTCTGTTGATTGGGATTTCCCCAACAGGTGTGTCTGCGAGGGGTAGTGCAACAAGCGCAGCTGTGCTTCAGAGCGAATTCTCTTTTCCTTGACAGGGGCAGCAGTTTTGCTCTATGGCGAAAGAGTGAGGAGCAGCGTATGAACAAAGAACCATTTGTGATCTCCGTGCCTGACGCAACCCTGACAGATTTGCGAGAGCGTCTGGCACGCACGCGGTGGCCTGAAGAACTTGACAACGAGACTTGGCAATATGGAACAAACCTCGCCTACCTCAAAGAACTGATAACCTACTGGCAAACAAAGTATGACTGGCGTCAG
Source organism: Deltaproteobacteria bacterium (assembly GCA_043772795.1). Classification (GTDB taxonomy): domain Bacteria; phylum Desulfobacterota; class Binatia; order Bin18; family Bin18; genus VGTJ01. The sequence continues at coordinate 4,061 of JAYVFX010000511.1, read as the reverse complement.
CACGAGCAAGCAATGAACGCCTTTCGTCATTATCGGGTCACCATCGACGGACAACCGATCCATTTCATTCACGAACCAGGATGCGGCCCCAATCCCATGCCGTTGATCCTGACACATGGCTGGCCGTGGACATTTTGGGATTTTCACAAAGTGATTCGACCATTGACTGACCCCGCTGCGTTCGGTGGTGATCCGCGTGATGCATTTGATGTGGTCGTACCATCCCTCCCAGGCTTTGGCTTCTCCATCCCATTAGCCAAGACAGGGATCGCGATCCGCGAAGTGTCGGACCGCTGGGTGGTTCTGATGCGCGAGGTTCTGGGATATACGCGCTTTGCTGCCCAAGGTGGCGACATTGGCGCGTTGGTCAGCACCGATCTTGGGCATGCGTATGCTGACCATCTGATAGGAGTACATCTGAACCTCGCCATCCCGCTGACGATGGAACTCCCGCCAGAGTCCGAATACGCGGATGATGAGAAGCATAAATTTGTCAGCACGCAGAAGTTTTTTGCTGAGGGACGAGGTTATGCCGCCATACAAGGAACGAGGCCACAGACGGCAGCGTATGGGCTGACTGACTCGCCAGCAGGTCTGTGCGCCTGGATCCTGGATAAACGCCGCGCCTGGAGCGATTGCGCAGGCGACGTTGAACGCCGCTTTAGCAAAGACGAACTGCTGACCACGATGACGCTATACTGGATCACAGGGACAATCGGCACCTCATTCCGTTCGTACTATGAACGTCGCGTGCATCCCTGGCCGCCGGTGCATCAACGACAGCCTGTGGTGGAAGCGCCGACCGGGGTCGCAGTGTTTCCGGGAGATGTGGTCTTGATGCCCCGCCGCTGGGCCGAGCGCTACTACAATTTGCAGCGCTGGACGCTGATGCCACAAGGCGGCCACTTCGCGCCCATGGAAGAGCCCGAGCGATTAGTGGACGACGTCCGGGCTTTCTTCCGGTCGTTGCGCGAACGCTAGCAGAATCACAAGGAGACACGTCTAGGAGGGTGATTATGAGTCGCATTTTTGGACCGATTCGCCAGAATGGCTACGTCGTGCGGGATATCGAAGCTGCACTGAAACATTGGACTACTGTGCTCGGGGTTGGTCCGTTTTTCTATGTGGAACGCGCTCGGATTGCGGATTTGCAATACAAGGGAAAACCGTCGGCTGCGGAAGTGCATGTCGCGCTGGCGAACTCAGGTAACCTGCAAATCGAACTCTTACAGCCGTGCAACGAGGCGCCGTCGATGTGGCAGGATTTTCTGGTCGCAGGGCACGAGGGGTTACAGCATGTTGCGTGTTGGATGGAGACTCCAGCAGCGATGGATGCAGCGTTGGCTCGTGCGGCGGCGTTGGGATACACCATTGGACAGTGCGGTTCGACTGGGAAAAATGGACGCTTTGCGTATTTGTGTACCGAAGGGCACGCAGGGACGGTCGTGGAGTTGTCAGAAGCCTGTGGCGCCAAGGCGCAGTTCTTTACGCGCGTGGCAGAAGCTGCCCAGGGCTGGGATGGCACAGCTCCTGTCCGGCGTTTGCAGCGGCTGCCAATGCGCGATGCTACATCAAGAAGGGAGTGATCGAATATACGCTCTCCAGTGAACCGTGCGGTCAGGAAGTGATCGCGTGCGGCTGTATCTGCTGCCTCACTATGTGACCGCGATGCGGGGACTTGACCCAGAGCTGAGGTGCGGTAAGCAACAGAAGCGGGGAATATTCTCTGCCTGTCCCAACACGAAGACCGACCCAAGGAAAGGAATCACTATGGCTGACACAATAGGGGTAGGAATCATCGGTGCGAACCCAGACCGTAGCTGGGCCCTGCGGGCCCATATCCCTGCGCTTGTAGCGCTTCCTCAGTATACGATCCAGGCCGTGAGTACGAGCCGCCAGGAGTCGGCACGCGCGGCCGCGACCAAATTCAACATTCCGCTGGCGTTCAACAATCATGCTGAACTGGTCGCGCATCCTGCGGTCGAGCTGGTGGTCGTGACGGTCAAAGTCCCCTACCATCATGAACTCGTGCTCGCCGCGCTCGCTGCGGGCAAAGCGGTCTATTGCGAATGGCCGTTGGGCAACGGCCTGCATGAGGCGGAGGAAATGGCGACCCTTGCCCGCCGCCAGAAGGTTCCCACCGTAGTGGGTCTGCAGGCACGCGCCGCTCCGGTGATCAATCGGGTCCGCGATCTTGTCGCCCAAGGTTATGTGGGGAAGGTCCTCTCTACCAGCGTGGTGGCATCGGGACTCGCCTATGGCGACGTCGTTGAGCGACCCAACGCGTATCTCATCGACAAGAGGAATGGCGCGAATTTGCTTACGATTGCGAACGGTCATTGCCTGGACGCCCTGTGCTACTGTTTGGGCGAGTTCACCGAGCTAAGCGCTACCCTGGCCACGCGCAGGCCGGAGGTCAGAGTGGCGGAGACGGGCGAGCACCTCGTGGCGACCTCGCCTGATCAAGTCGTCGTGTGTGGCGTGTTGCATGGCGGCGCGGTCGCATCCGTGCATTTCCGGGGAGGGAGGTCGCGTGGGACCAACCTGCTCTGGGAGATCAATGGCACGGACGGTGACCTCCTGGTCACGGGAGCCGGAGGGCATGTCCAGATGTTGGAGTTGACGCTGCAGGGCGGACACGGCCAGGACACTGCGTTGGCTCCGCTTGCCATTCCTGACGCATACCGCTGGGCCCCGCCCGAGACGCCGGCAGGATTTCCGTTCAATGTGGCGCAGGTCTATGTCCACCTGGCCAGCGATATTCGGCAGGGAACGAGCCTGTGCCCAACCTTCGACGATGCCGTCATTCGCCACCGGATGCTGGAAGCGATCCAGGTAGCTGCCGATACTGGAGTTCGGCAGACGTACCGGGCTGACGCAGAGCAGCGCCCCAATTGAGTACATCAGGAAGCACCCTATCCGTTACAAGGTGCGTCTGATCATGCGGTGTCGGAGGCGATCTCCCTCGCTGATTCGGATGGGAACGGGATCGAGCTTTCTGTTGATCGCCCACCCGAGACCTGGCCGCGCGACGCTCAGGGGAAACTCAGAATGGGTGGTCGAGCGTTGGATATAGACGACCTACTCGCTGAGTTGGAACGAGAGATCTGACTGCCTCATTGACCTGCACGCACATTCAATCCAACAACGGAAGCGTTCGTTGCACCGAGAGGGTTCTAATAAAACTGGGAATTACGATATTCGCGACTGACTATGCCATGCGACCAGATGAGCTGGCCAAAGCCTGTGAAGACCGGGGCTTTGGGTCCGTCTGGTTTCCAGAGCATACCCACATCCCGACGAGCCTGCGGACACCTCCACGATGACCTTCAGCTCCCGATTCTAGAAGGAGTGTGTGGATGGGCGCGTGGGACAGTCGACTCGATTCTTGATGGAGGCGATCGTCTCATCGTTCTTGCCTCTCTTGATCTTGAAGTAACTGACCCTGCCAAACAACCGCTGTTGGTACAAGATATCTCGCAACGTCTTTCTCCCGCCATCTTGGCGCAGTTAGAGGGAAAATACCTGCGAGATGTCGAACGAGATCGCCAGCTTCGACGAGACAGTCGCTCGCCAAGCAGAACCACCGACCATCCCGTTGAGCCGTGACAGCAGGTGCATAAACCATGGTGCAACAGGCGGGAGCGCCAAGGCCGTAGGAGATCATGCCATGGAATGAGAACTGACGTGTCACACGTTCGCGCTGGCTCCTCTGTGGGGCTGGCAGTAACGAATCCGTACTCATTCCAGAGGTTTCCTACCGCCCTAAGAGATTTCACTGTGTGTGCGCAACCACGGGATTCCTTGAATCCAGAGTTACCGAAAGGTCGGTCTGGTGTAGTTCGCTGTAGTGCAAGGGCAATGTCACCCACGAAAGGATGGCGTGCTGATTACCACTTACCGCTGGGCTACAAATCCTTCACTGCAGGGATTACTTTTTCCGCAAAGTTGCGGAGATATTCTGCCGACTGTTCCCAGCTCATCCCCGCCCGCTTGGCCATGAGGTGGAGCTCGCCAGGCGCTCCGTCGGCGTACACTGCGCGGAGTTCCGCAATCACCTG
>JAYVFX010000510.1:0-2193 GCA_043772795.1 Deltaproteobacteria bacterium | reverse complement strand
TGTCATCATCCGCGGTATCGAGAGACGCCAGATTGTCGCTGATGCGGAAGAGCGGCGACAGTTTGGCGCGGTTGGTTTCGCTCGCAAACAAATTTTCTCTCGTTGCTGAAGCAGGCGGCGGGCGAGCGGCGGTGAGTGGGCTCGTCGAGTTAAACCGGCCTGATCTTTTCAAGTCGAAAGAAGCTTGGTAGGTTTGGCAAGCAGTAGGGTTGCTCAACTGACAAGTAAACGGTTATTCTCCGATGCCAGCGCGAGATCGTTACCACGACCACGTTAAATCTGCTCTGCTCAAGGAGGGGTGGACGATTACCCACGATCCGCTTCGGCTCAAGTGGGGTCTCAAGGATATGTACGTGGATCTGGGTGCCGAGCAACTACTGGCGGCGGAGAAAGGCACCCGCAGAATCGCGGTGGAAGTCAAAAATTTTGTCGGTCTCTCCGAGATGGATGATCTTGAAAAAGCTATTGGTCAATACGTGGTCTATCATGATGTCCTGTTCCAAGTCGAACCGGAACGAGACTTGTATCTAGCGATCAATGAAGCAACCTTTGTCAACCTCTTTGAAGAACCGATAGGCAAGCTCTTACTCGACAACCGCCGGGTGCGGTTACTCGTCTTCGATCCACAAACGGAGGTCATTCGCCAATGGATACCGTAACCACGTATCGGCCAATCATTGAACGGGTTCTCACGGACTACGCTCAGATTCCCTACGCCTATGGAGAGATCCAAATCCAAACGATCTTCGACCGCGAGGGGAATCACTATTTGTTGATGCTGGTTGGACGTGAAGGGATACGGCGCGTGCACGGCTGTCTCGTGCATGTGGACATCTGTGAGGGGAAGATCTGGATTCAGCGCGATGGCACTGAACACGGCATCGCACGAGACTTCATTGAGGCTGGTGTTCCCAAGGACCACATTGTCCTCGCTTTTCGCTCGCCCGAAATGCGCCAGGGCACAGAGTTCGCAGTCGCATAGCATAGCTCACACGACTGCTTTCACGAGAATATGACCACCGTGACGATTCGTTTGCCAGAGGATAAGCCTGAGCGTCTGCGTAACTTGGCGCGGCGCCGGGGCATCAGCCTCAATCGGTTGATGGACGAGTTATCGACTATCGCCTTAGCTCAGGAGGACACAGAAATGCGCTTTCGCGCTCTAGCGGCCAAGGGGTCGCCAAAAGCAGGATTGCGGATTCTGGAAAAACTCGACCGTGCACACCGTACTGAGACCTAAGAGTTGTGTACGGTGAGTCGCGACTCATCCTGTGCTTTTATCTTTCGCCTGACCGATGGGCCAGAACACCGAGTGACAGATGTGGAAGGCTCAGTTCCCAAGACTGCGTTCGCGGGTTGGTTTCGCTCGCAAACGAACTTTCTCTCGTTGCTGAAGCAGGCGGCTGGGGAGCGGCAAAATGGATGGCGCGAAGCTGCCTATAGCCTAAAATCCCGTGCGCACGTCCCTCGGCTTACTCGCATCAGATGTTCAAGCTGGTGGCCGAATTTACTTTATGAGAGGTAGGTCATCAGGGTGCGTTCGACGTTGTCCCCGTGGAAGCTGTGGCTTCCTCTACCTGCTTGCGTGCGACGTGGATCAACATCCGCAGGGCGCGATTTACCGACTCTGCATCGTGGAACACCGCCGCGACATCAGGTTCTAACCTCACGACATTCGTCCCTTGTCTGTAGCGCTCATAGTATTTCCCGCGCACCCCGCCGCGAATGTCATATTCTGCTCGCATCTGTTCGCCCGTAACTGCCTTATTCGCCTGACTCATAAATCCTCCGCTTCTGCGGTGTTACTTCACGCGCTCCGATGATCCGAATCGTGTCCTGTTCTTCGGTGTGCCATACAATGAGCAGCCGCTGCTGTATGGAAAGTCCCGTCGTGAGGAACCGTTCCTCGCCGATAGAATGGTCGGGGTCCGCAATCGTTGTGGCTAACGGATCACCAAAGATGGATTGCGCCTCTTCAAAGGCCACTCCATGATTGACCACATTTTCAGCGGCCTTCGCGGGATCCTAGTCAAAGTTCATCGGCAAAGTGTAGCATGAGATGAGGTCACGGCGAAGGTGAGCGGAGAACTATAGGGGAAAACCCACCAAGATATGGAGTGTGCAGGGCCCAGTTTTCTCCTCTCCCTTGAGGGGAGAGGACACAGGAGAGGGTGAACGCCGCCACTACCCCCT
>JAYVFX010000509.1:0-4767 GCA_043772795.1 Deltaproteobacteria bacterium | reverse complement strand
GTTGAGAAGGATTTGATCTCGGCACAATCGTTCTCCATCAAGGACCGGATTCCGGTGAAGAAGTCCTTTAGTTTCACCGGAGACTTACAGGTGTACGAGACCTGTCCCCGGCAGTACCAATTTTTTAGAGAGTACGACTTCACGCCCTCCCGCTCAGCGGTTATCTTCTTTGGACTGCTGGTTCACCAGACAATTGAGGAGATCCACCGGATCGTTCTTGATGGAAGGGTGAAGTCACTGACAGTGCTTCGAATCCGTGAACTATTTGAACGGGCCTTCGCTTTCCTGACACTGGCCGATGTCCGGCCTATCGGGGAGACAGCGAAGGAAGCGGCGTTCACCCAGGTGATGAATTACTTTCGTCAGAACCAGGAGGAAATGAAACGGGTGATAGAGACAGAGGTAGACGTCTCGGTGGAGAAAGAGGGGTACATTCTGACCGGAAAAGTCGATCTCTTGATGGGGGGAGACGGCAAACTGGAAATCTTGGACTTCAAATCCTCTGAACGCCCAGTGAATTCCCCAGAGTTGCTGGCCGCCTATGAGCGCCAGCTCTGCACCTACGCCCATATATTGGAGAAGAGACACGGGAAGCACGCCGACCGGCTGATACTTTATTGGACGGGTGAGCCAAACAAGAAAGACGCCGTCATGGAGTTTCGATACCGGCCGGAACTTGTCGAGCAGGCAGGGCGCTTGTTTGATGATGTGGTAATGAAGATCCTAGCGATGGACTTCACAGTTATTAAGGTCCCAGAAAAGAAGATATGCAAGGAGTGTGACCTTAAGAGCTTATGTACAACAGAGGGTCTTATCACGGGATTGGACCAATAACTATGGCCTTGGACTACTTCAAGATCAAAAGCGAGAACGAGCTTCGCTACGGCACCGACATTGGTCGGATTGGACCGATGCTGCTGGCAAACCGCTACGACGATCGCACTCATTTCATTTTCGAGCTGCTGCAGAATGCGGAGGATGCATTCGCTCGCCGGCCTGACTGGGAGGGATCCAGGGCCGTGAAATTTTCTCTGTCCGGGGGCGTATTACGAGTCTCTCATTCCGGCAAGGCGTTTGATGATCGGGATGTTCGCGGCATCTGCGGTATAGCGGAGAGCACCAAGGATCTGACCGAGATCGGTCGGTTCGGCATTGGATTCAAGTCGGTCTATGCCTTCACGGATCGCCCTGAGGTTCATTCCGGAAACGAGGACTTTGCAATCGAGAGCTTTGTCTGGCCCACCGCCATAACAGCGTTGGGCTACCAGGCCGACGAGACTGTCTTTGTATTGCCGCTGCGCAAAAGCGATGAGGGGGCCCGTACCGAAATCGCTGAAGGATTGCGACGGCTCGGGTCCCGCACGCTGCTTTTCTTGCGCCACATCGATGAGATCGATTGGAGCGTCGACGGTGGGCCTTCTGGCCTGTATGTGCGTGGCAAGCCTGAGGAGATCGACGAAGACGTCTACCGGATCATTCTCCTCGGCGAGGAGCAAGGCAAGCCCGAAGTCGAGGAAACGTGGCTTCTCTTCTCGCGGGTGGCGAAGACACTCGACGGTGTGATCGCCGGCCGTGTCGAGATCGCCTTCTCGATCGCCCATGAGAAGAAATCGGACCGGTGGTTGATTGGGGCCGTCAGCGATTCTCCCCTCGTCGTGTTCTTTCCGACCATGCTTCCAACGCATCTCGGTTTTCTCGTGCAGGGTCCGTACCGCACGACTTCGATAACGACCAAGACTGCACAGCGAGCCAATCTGACGAATATTTTCTCGCAGCTCTTCCCCATAATCCGACTGTACGTTGCGGAACGGTGCTTTGGAAAATCCGTCGACCTGGATTCAGAGCAGGTTCGCACACATTTGCATCGTCTAGAACTTCAGGAGGGTATCGCCAAATATTTGGCCCGCAAGATTGGAGAACTCACCGCTGAAAGGCAGGTTTTCGAATTCGAAAAGGCTGATTTCAAATTGTCAGGGACGAAACCCTTTAGTTGGCGGCGGAATCTCCCTCCCTTAGTAGCCAAGAGAACCGTTTTCAACTATGTGGCGACCTACAACCCTCTTGAACGGCGATTCGCCGAGTTTCTGGATAAAGCGGCAGATGTGGTCAGATTTGCAAGCCTCGGTACCACGGAACAAGGTGACTCAGGCACCCAATTTCGTGTGGACTATCTCAAGCCAAGTGGGGCGATCGGCTTTTATCACCCGGATTGGGTCGTGGTTCAGAAAGCAGCCAATGACGAAGTAAATTGGATTATCGAAACGAAAGGCCGCGTCTGGGAAGGTACCGAGGCGAAGGACGATGCGATCCGATACTGGTGCGAACAGGTTTCAAAAAGCACGGGCAAGCCATGGCGATATGCCAGAGTCAACCAGCCAATCTTTGATACTCAAAAACCGAAAACCTTGCAGGAGGCAGCGGGTGGTAAGGGAGTCAGCCCCCTAGTGCTGCTGTGACTGGAAAGTTGTCGCGACCCAATTCATTTTTGGACAGACATTAGGAACGTCCACATATTTTAATTAGGGAAAATAGTACGGTATGGACACAACAACTCCAGAAGCGGCAGAGGCGAAGCGATCCACGCTTACTGCTGAGTATCAGAAGGACGGGCTATGCCGGATTCTCAGTCTGGACGGTGGGGGTGCCAAGGGCTTTTATACGCTCGGCGTGCTGAAAGAGATTGAGGGCATGCTGAATTGCCCACTCTACAAGCGCTTCGACATTGTTTTCGGAACAAGCACAGGCGCGATTATCGCGTCATTGATTGCCCTCGGCTACGAGGTCGATGAGATTCACAAGCTCTACACAGAGCAGGTCCCGAAAGTCATGAAGAGTATGGATCCGCATGGCAAATCGGAGGCTCTTGCCGAGCTTGCCGACAAAGTGTTTGGCAATGCGACGTTTGAAGACGTGAAGACAGGCATTGGTGTCGTCGCCACGAAATGGGTAATAGAGCGGCCAATGATCTTCAAGGGTGATGTAGTGCAAGCTCACGGTCGTGTGGGCACATTCAAACCTGGTTTTGGCGTGAGCATTGCAGACGCAGTGCAGGCGTCTTGCTCCGCGTATCCGTTCTTTGAACGAAAAGTTGTTAAGACCGCTGCTGGAGATAATGTTGAACTAATCGATGGTGGCTACAGTGCAAATAACCCAACCCTATACGCAATTGCAGAGGCAGTGATTGCCATGAAGAAGAACCGAGCCGATCTGCGCGTGGTAAGTGTCGGAGTCGGAGTCTATCCCGAACCAAAACCGAAAGGCTTAAAGATGTGGCTCGCCAAGAAATACTTGGTCACCGTTCAGCTCTTGCAGAAGACCCTAGAGATCAACACGCAATCCATGGACCAATTGCGCACGATTCTCTTCAAGGACATTAAAACCATCCGCATCAGCGATACGTTTGAGAAACCAGAGATGGCTACGGACCTGATGGAGCACAACCTCGATAAGCTCAACATTTTGCGACAGCGAGGCACCGAGTCATTCGCGAGCCGTGAGAACGAACTCAGAGAGTTTTTGATGTGAGGAGTTGATGGGCATTCCCGAATCACAGCTTGAGAGATGGTCTCATCAGGGCTCGATCACTCAATCAAGCGAAACGTACAATACGATCAGGAACGTTCTTGATGATGCAGCTAGCCCCTATGCTGGCAAAGACTATACCATCTTCCTTCAAGGCTCATACGGAAATGACACGAACATATATGCCGAAAGCGACGTAGATATTGTGATTCAACTTAACTCCTGCTTCCATCAGGATCTTACTAAACTGTCCGAAGACCAGAAGGTAGCGTTCAAGGCGGCACATTCGAATGCCCAGTACACTCACGTCGAGTTCAAGAAAGATGTGCTGAGTGTTCTTCAGACTGAGTATGGAGACGATGTCACTCCGGGTGAAAAGGCGATCAACATCGCGGCTAACGGAGGTCGCAGAAAAGCCGATGTCATTGCAGCTATAAAGTATCGGCGGTATTACAAATTTCTGAGCCTGTCCGACCAGCTCTTTGACGAAGGGATCAGCTTTTACAGCGGCTCCGGAGTCCAAATCGTAAACTACCCTAAATATCACGCAAGGAACCTCACGACAAAACACCAAAACACTCAGATGCGGTTCAAGCCAATGGCGCGAGTTCTCAAGAACCTGCGTGGAAAGTTGGTAGATGAAAGTATGATCGCCAGTGGTGTCGCGCCCTCGTATTATCTCGAAGGCTTGCTATACAACGTGCCTAACGACAAGTTTACCAACAGCTACAAAGACTGCTTCGTCAACTGCATCAATTGGATTCAAAAAGCAGATCGGAGCAAGTTCGTCTGTGCAAGTGAACAGTACTACCTTCTATGGGAAGACCTTCCTGTTACGTGGAGGGCATCAAACTGCGATGAATTCCTCTCAGCTACGCTCAAACTATGGAATGACTGGTAGCCAAGTGCAAGATTCCCCCCAACAAGCACCATTAAAGGGGAACTTCTGAGAGACACAGAAGGTCATTCAAACTGTCTCACCTGAGGGGTTCACCTCACTGGCTGTGCTAATTTTGTGCTCGAGATCTTCACAAAGGACCGAATCAAGTAGAAGCAATGGACTCAGTAGGAAGCCAACAAGTTCCTGATTTTCAATGATTAACGGGGAAACCTTCGCAACATCGAGCAGTTAGAATTATTGCCCTATTGCCACTCTTAATCAGTGGGCCATAGGCTAGACCCCTACATAGCACACCAAATCTTTCTGCAATCACACCAGTAATCGCCAGTGCCCGTCCAAGCAGG
>JAYVFX010000508.1:0-4268 GCA_043772795.1 Deltaproteobacteria bacterium | reverse complement strand
GGGCGCTTCCCTCTCTGTTTGTGACCGAAGAAGCTGACGGAACGCGACAGGTGCGCCGACGGAACGACACCGAGTGTCGGGACATTCTCCGGGCGTATGTATCACTCTACCTCAAAGAGGAGGTGCAGGAGGAAGCCCTCACCCGCAATATCGGGGATTTTTCCCGCTTCCTCGACGTCGCAGCCGCCCAGAACGGGGAGGTCCTCAATGTGAGTAATATTGCTCGTGAGTGTGCTGTCGATAGAAAAACCGTCAGCGCCTATTTCTCGATTTTAGAAGATACCTTGATTGGATTTCCGCTCCTGCCCTGGCGCAAGAGTGTCCGCAAACGTCTCAGCATGCATGCAAAATTCTATTTTTTTGATCTCGGGGTAGTCAATGCGCTCACTCAGTCACTGACAGATACGATTCACCCTCAGCTACGCGGTCGCCTCTTCGAACACTTTCTGATCCTCGAAACCTATCGCTTGTGTGCGTACCGCAAGAGTGAGGCAGGCTTGTTCTATTGGCGAACCAACACCGGGGCTGAGGTTGATCTTGTGATTGCCAAACACGGCCAGCCCATTGCCGCGTGCGAATTTAAGTCCGGTCGCAGCGCCGCGCACGGCCCGTTTACGGGTTTGACTTCTTTCGCCGTGGACTATCCGGACGTCCCCCGCTATGTGGTCGCAGAAATTGAGCGACCACAGCTCGTCGGGCAGATGCGTCAGGTGCGGGTTATTCCCTGGAGGGAGTATTGCCAGATGCTCTCTGATCTCTTATGAGGCTCAAGTCAAGACTACCCCTCGGCACGCACCCTGTGGAACGAGGCCTGAATCAAGTTGCCAAATCAGCGAGCAGCCCTTTCGCCTCTTGCAAATCCTTCGTGTCAAAGCCTTCGGTGAACCAGTTGTAGACATCTGACAACAGCTTGTGAGCTTCGACAAGTCTGGTACGTGTTTCGTGTTGCGTGCTACGTGCTCCCTGCTCCGTGCTCTTTGCTCCCTGCTCCAAGGCTTGTTGCTGCCACAGGCGGGCGAGGCTGGTTGCGGCGCGGAGTTCCCAGGATTTGGCTTGCTGCTTCTGGGCAATGTCGATGGCTTTGAGAAAGCACGCTTCGGCTTCGGATTGGGGGTCGGGGGTCACGGGTCGGGGATCGGTAACTGACAACTGAGAACTGATGACTGACAACTTTTGTAGTGTGAGTTCGCCTTTCAGCCGATACAGCTCCGCCTCGTGAGAGCGCTCTCCCGTGATCTGTACTCGGTCGAGCGCTTCGGCTAGCGTCTTGAGCCCCTCTCCTGCCTGTCCCATTTTCCCGTATACCTCGGCCAGCCGGGTGAGGAAATGCGTTTGCCCTATCTCTGCTCCTGCAGCCCGGCAGGCAGATAGGCCCTGACGAATCTGCGATATTCCCTCCTCTGCCTGCTCTTGCTCGGCCAGCGTCCAGCCTTGCACTATTGTCCCCAACGCCAGCCAGAAGGAAAAGCCCTGCTCGGTTGATAAAGAAATTACTGCCTCTGCTCGCTCTCGGGCAAGTTGCTCCTCCCGGCGGAGAAGATGCATCCAAGCAGCAAGCGTCAAGGCAAATGCCAGACTAAAGGGATGAGATAGCTCCTGGGCCAGGGAGAGAGCCTCCTGAATTCTCTTCAGAGCTTGATCCGGATAGCCCAGAGGCCACAGGGCCAAGGCGTCATACGAGAGGCAGCTCACCTTGAAGTTCTGCGAAAAACCAGAAATACAAGAATTGTCTTTCTGGGGATTGTAGAAGGCAATACCCTGGGCCAGGTAATCATGGGCCAAAGAAAGTTTTCCCGAGAAGTATAAGGTTGCCCCTAGCATATAATAGGCTTCGGTGCGTAGGGATGAGTTTTCTACCCTTTGGATCAAGCTGAGAAACTGCTCTGCTAGCATACGTGCTGTTTCGTATTCCGCCTGCGCATTACGAACCGACCATAGTACAGGCAGCGCTCGGCTGAGTTGGGGAGTTTCTCCACTCTGCTGACATAGTTCCCAAATCCGAAGAGCGGTTTTTTCCACCTCCAGGGCCGCGAAACCTTTAATAGCAACCAACGCATCATTCAGCGCGAGTTGGACTGTCAGTTCTTGTTGGACGCGCTCGATCGTATCGGGAAAGGTCTTCAGTAACTCCAGCTCTTTCGTAAGATGGCTGATTGCTTCCATGTAAGCTGAGCGCTGATTGTCTCGCTCACCCGCCCTTTGCCAATAGGAAATCGCCTGTTCGACCAGTCCTGCTTCGGTGTAATGGTGAGCAAGCAGCTCAGGATGCGTTTCTTTCGTTTGCGGAAATCGTTCTTCCAACATCTGAGCTATCTGCTGGTGATACTGTTGCCTCGTACTCTTGAGCAGCGATTGATACGCGGTGTCTTGAATGAGTGCGTGCTTAAAAAAGTATCGTACCTGCTCGCCGATGCCACGTTGGTAGAGAATCTCGGCTTCGACTAGTTTGGTCAGGGCCGCTTGTAAGTCGGGTTCGCTGACGGGTGCGACTGCTGCGAGCAGTTCATACGCGAACTCCCGCCCCAAGGTTGCCCCCAGTTGGGCAATGGGTCGTGCGGAAGACAAACGATCCAGCCGCGCTAGTAGTGCTTCCTGTAAAGTAGCTGGAATTCCCAACACTGCTCCGGATTTTCCGTCCCGGCCCCTGACCCCCGACCCCTGTCCCCCGACAGACTCTATGACACTTTTGGTTATCTCTTCCACAAACAACGGAACGCCATCCGTCTTGAGCCGTATCTGCTCGATCACCTCCGCCGACAGGGCCGTGTCTGCCGTGACTTTCGCAATCATCGCCTCGACCTGCTTCTTGCCCAGCCGGTTGAGCACTAGTTGCGAGATATGCGAACGGGGCTTCCATGGCGGCGTGAACTCCGGGCGAAAGGTGAGAACAAGCAGCAGCTTACTGGTGGGAAGCTGTTCGATGAGCAAGGACAAGAATTCTAACGATGACGGGTCCGCCCAGTGGAGGTCTTCCCACACGGACACCGTCGCTTGCCGCTCGGCCTGCGTGACCAACAGTTGCACCATCGCTTGCAGCGTGCGTTCTTTCTGCTTCTGCGGGCTGAAAGCAGGGAGCGAGAAGCGCGGAGCAGGGAGCGATAACAAAGAGACAAACAAAGGCAACGTCTCTTGCATGTTATACAGCGCTAAGGCACGTTCCAGCTTTCCAACTTTCTCACTGTCAGTGTCTTGCTGCATCAACAGTAACGTGCGCTGCAAGACGTCGATCAGTGGATAGAACGCGCTGTGTTGATGATACGGGGAACAGCGGGCTTCAAAGAGTAATGACCCTTCACTGGTGACGTGTTCTCTCAGTGTGTGAGTGAGGCGAGATTTACCGATACCAGGTTCACCGCTGAGCAGGACAACTTGCCCTCGTCCTTCTTTGGCCTGTTCCCACCGATCAATCAGCAATCCCACTTCTTGTTCGCGGCCTACCAACGGCGTTAACATCCCGCGCCCGGCGAGTGGAGAAGTCCCCTGCCGTTCGCTCTGCACGTGATAGACGGCAATGGGCGTATCGATCCCTTTGACGAGATGTGAGCCAAAGGGCTGACACTCGAAAGAGCCGTCGATCAAGCGCTGCGTCACGGCACCGATGAGAACGGTATTCGGTTCGGCTAAGCCCTGAATCCGCGCGGCAAGGTTGGGTGTCTCGCCGAGCGCGAGCAACTCGCGTTTTTCGCTGCTGCCGATTTCACCAATGACGACCAAGCCGGTGTGAATGCCGATGCGGACTTGGAGGGGGACCTCACCCTGTCCCTCTCCCTGACGGGGAGAGGGAACCTTGTGCCGTAACGCATCAACGATCTCCAATCCTGTTCGGACCGCCCGGCGGGCATCATCTTCATGCGCTGTGGGATAACCGAAGTAGACCAGCAATCCATCACCAAGGTACTGAGCAAGGTAGCCTTCATGTCGTTGAATCACCTCGGCGCAGGTCTGTTGATACTGCTGCACGACTTCGCGCAAGTCTTCCGGATCAAGTCGCGTGGACAGGGCAGTTGAACCCACCAAGTCACAGAACATCACTGTCAGTTGGCGACGCTCCGCGGATGGGGGTTGGGTGCTAGGGATTAGGGGTTGGGAAGAACTAGAAACTTGAAACTCGGAACTAGAAACTGGGGCAGTACCTGCCCAAACGAGTATCTTCCCGTCCTCATCGACAGCTAACCGCTGGGCACCGATCAATTCATCCTTGAGGTCCTGTAGGTAGTCATCATCAAGATTGAACCGCCGCTTCAACGCACCGTAGGACACGCGACCTT
>JAYVFX010000507.1:0-1510 GCA_043772795.1 Deltaproteobacteria bacterium | reverse complement strand
GGTCACTCTTCGTGAGGCTTCACGGACGACAGCGAATGCGGGCGGTAGAATAGCGCGCAAGGCATCGGCCTCGGCTTGACGCACTTCCTTCTCGTGTTTCTCACATTCGTCTTTCCACTGCACGCGTGCGTCTTCGTCTTCTGCGGTGCGGGCCTGTTCCTCTGCCTCGGTCAGCTGGGTGCGGGCAGCCTGCGTCGCTGTGGCGATATAGGACCGAAACTCATCGGTTTTCGCCCGCAACCCATCCATATCGAGGGCGGTCAATTCTGGTTCCAGCTGGTTGGTTTCTGCTACTAGCGAACGGACTCTTTTCAGCTCTCGGTCGTTCTTGCTGCCAACGAGCTTACGTAGCAAAGCACTGAGCATGATTCTTTCTCTACCCCCTTACAAGTTCTCTGAGAGGACGTATGAGACTCGCAGTTATTGTACCTCTCTCGGTGGAAAAAACGTAGCGGTCTAACGTTCAATCCGCACCGCAGACTCAATCTGCTCACCGAGGAAACGTGCGCCGACTTTCACAAATCGGTCTGGGACATCCGTGACAAAAAAACTCGCTCCACCACTTCCCTTGCGTCGAGCTAAACCGTAGCTGACAAGCGTCGCTTTCACAACCTTGGCCGTTTCTTCTGCCGAGTCCACAAGCTGGACCTGAGCACCCAGGAATTCAGCGATACACTTTTTGAGGAGTGGATAATGCGTACATCCCAGCACAAGGGTATCGATCGCACTCTGCTTGAGACTCTTGAGATAACGAGCAACAGCCCCACGCGCGACCTCATTATCTACCCACCCTTCTTCCACCAAGGGAACAAACATCGGACAGGCACGACTATACACTTCGACCTCAGGGTCCAACTCTCTGAGTGCCTGCGTATATGCGCCACTCGCAATCGTTGCTTCCGTACCAATGACACCGATGTGACCATTTTTACTCCGGCGAATCGCGGTTTGCGCACCTGGGGCAATGACGCCGACGACCGGAATCTCGTAGCGCTCACGCAGGACGTCGAGGGCAACCGCAGAGGCCGTATTACACGCCACCACGAGCATCTTCAGTCCACGTTCAAGCAAAAAATCGGTATTCTCACAGGAATAGACCCGGACTACGTCTGGAGACTTCGTCCCGTATGGAGAACGGGCAGTGTCGCCAAGATAAATGAGGGTCTCGTGCGGCAGGAGCCGCGTAATTTGCTGGAGGACTGTCAGTCCTCCGATCCCTGAGTCAAAAATACCAACAGCCTTTTCTTTTGCCACCCCACACTCCCAAAAACCTTTCAGTGTATTAAATCGTCTTCGTCGCTTAGGAGCAAGGCCGCAACACAGTTGCGTTGCACGTCATTTTTCTTGATAATGGCCTGCGCGAGGTTGATGCTGTGTTGTTGCGGCGTATGTTCTTGAGCTTTCTCCTCTGTTTTCTTGTGACCGACTGCACTACGAAGCCTCTCCCTCGGTTTGAGGAGAGTCGGCCAGAAGCCTTTGATCGGGTAGATCAAGAGGTCGTCCTGCCTTG
>JAYVFX010000506.1:0-3343 GCA_043772795.1 Deltaproteobacteria bacterium | reverse complement strand
GATGACCAGTTCCCGCATCTCTTCTCTGAGCTCGAAGAATTGCTGCGCATTGATGAGTATTACCGACACTACAAACATGAACGCAGTCTGCTGGATTATGATGATTTGCTGACAAAACTTCGTGAGTTGCTGCAGACCCATCCCGAAGTTGCTGAGCGCCTCTCCAACACCCTGCGGTACATCATGGTCGACGAGTATCAAGATACCAATCGGTTACAAGCCGAGATCATCCGTTCACTCGCGCATTCGCACGACAACGTGATGGCAGTGGGTGATGATGCGCAGTCGATCTATAGCTTCCGTGGCGCAACCGTCAAAAATATCCTGGAATTTCCCCGCTTGTTTCCCAATACCCAAATCGTCAAGCTCGAAGAGAACTATCGCAGTACTCAGCCAATTCTCAACCTGTCGAATCTCATCATCCAGCAAGGCAAGGAACAGTACACAAAAAATCTCTTCACCAAACGTGAGAAGGGAGTCAAGCCGACTCTGGTGGAAGCAGAGAGCGAGAGGTACCAGTCTCGTTTCGTCGCCCAGAAGATTCTCGAACTGCGTGAGCAAGGGGTCCCGCTAGAAGAGATGGCAGTACTCTTTCGTTCCAGTTTTCACTCCTTTGATTTGGAACTAGAACTGAATCAACGCAATCTACGCTTTGTGAAGCGCGGTGGGTTCAAGTTCATTGAGACCACCCACGTCAAAGACGCACTTGCCCATTTACGAGTAATCGCCAATCCACAGGATGCCGTCTCCTGGCATCGTGTCATTCTATTGCTGGAAGGAATCGGGCCTAAGGGCAGCGAGAAAATCTTGGGCCACATCCTGGGCGGCCCGGATCATGCGCAACGCCTGGCAGAATATCCGGCGAAAGGAGTGATGGGTGACGAACTGCGCCGACTCGCCACGCTCCTCATTGAGGTTCAAGCTCCCGATCTGAAACCCGCCGAACAGCTCGAAGCCGTGGTGAAGTATTACCAACCGATTCTCAAGCGTAATCATCGCGACGATTATCCCAAGCGTCAAAAAGATCTTGAACACTTTACGGTAATCACTGAACGTTACACGAGTTTGGAAAAACTCCTTGCCGACATGGCACTGGAGCCACCCAACAGTAGCGTCGGTGATGTAGTGGCGATGGACCGAGAGGATGAGGGTCTGCTCACGCTGTCAACGATTCACTCAGCCAAAGGCTTGGAATGGCACTCAGTCTTCATCATCTGGGCTACCGAAGGCCGTTTCCCGTCCTTGTACAACAAGAAGGACGATGAACTTGAGGAAGAACGTCGCTTGATGTACGTCGCCGTCACACGCGCGAAAGAAAATCTGTTCATCTCCTATCCGATCAACATCTTCGATAAAGCCACAGGTATGGTTTTCAGCAAGCCATCTCGGTTTCTCGACGGCCTCTCGCGCAAGATCCTTGAACCAGTGTTCTTGATGGAAGATGACGACAGCCGCGACAATGCCTGGCGCTCAAACCGCCATGAGAATAGTGGAAGCTCAAGTCGCTTTGGATCGGGACGGTCGAGTGGAAGCGGGCAGCCGCCTCGGAAGCGGACGTGGTAGATCGACCTGGGAGCGCGACCGTCTCGATACTGCTGGCGAAGTCGAATCATGAGCTTCCTGACCTGGCGATCAATCGCCGAGCTACCGGACAGCGCCGGCTCAAGCCGGATTTGAGCCCCATTTATGGGGCGTTGTTGCGTAGCCCGGAGTCTTTAGCTCCGGGCGGAGGTGAGGCTTGGCACTTCGCCAGCAGTATCGTCTCGGTCGCATTCTACTCTCCGTCCAAGGAGCAAGCATGGACTTCACCATCTGTTTAGCGCAATTGCTTAGCCATGCGGCGACGCGGACCAGAGCGAGTCTTTTTGGCCCGTTGCGTTGTACTTGCTTGCTTCGCTTGTTTCCCTGCGGTCTGGAGTTTTCCGACCATCTCTTCAACCAGTTTCTTCACTTCTGGTGAGAGCTTCTCTATCAATGCATCGTCTCCAGTCAACAAATAATCAAGGGCGCGGGCGAGTGGAAACAACGGTTCTTCCAACTGCGCTTCAGTCAGCAACTGCCGAGCAAGTTCTATTTGTCCTATTTGCGCAAAAAAGAGAAGTGTCGTCGATACAACCTCGTACCACTTTTCTTTCTTAACATGCTCAACCGACTTCCAAGCTTCACGCCAGTTGAGCGTAGCCAGTTCCAGGTTTCCTTCTTGTATGCAGGCTACACTTTTCCGTAGTAACACGGTCCCCCGGTTGTACTAAATCAGACCACAGAAGATTGGGACACTTTGTCACGCCCAGTGAAATCCCCCCTAGCCCCCTTTAGAGACTGCTTAAAAAGTCGATTTAGGCCCAACAGGGTGTAGTCTTATGATCCGCTAACCACAACTGCTTGTAGTGGATATGTACTTTTTAAGCGATCTCCTTTACAAAGGGGGGGACCGAAAGATACCCCCTTTAGTAAAGGGGGCCGCGCAAAGCGCGGGGGGATTTGCATCAGGCACTGTGCCAATGTCGTGTGGACTGATTTAGGCATCAGCGTCGTCCGGCTTGAGCGCCACGGCACGGTCGAAATGTTGCAAGGCTTCTTCCATACGGCCCGAGGTTCCTGCCTCAACACCAAGGATCATCTCCGCCCGTGCTTCTACGTCCTACTGCTCTTCTAACGAAACAGGAGCTGGCCCTGCCGTCTGCACCAATTGCTGTTCGTTGATGCACCCAACTGCCAAGAGTTTTTGCTGTGTTCCACGCGAGAGGTGTTCAAGTTTCAGGTGCGGCAGCAATTCCTTGGTTAAGGTGTGGATGTCCTTAAGTGCCACAATAGCCACGAACGACACTGCCCATTGCCTTGGTACGCAACGAGACATCTTTAGCGGCCTCAGCAAGGTAGCGGCGGTATTCGAACACTCCACGCGCCTCGGCCAACCCCCCAGTGTCCATATATTCGTGAAAGCGTGTCTCAAGTTGTTTGCTGGTGGTACGAATATCGGTGTCTTCGTACCATAAATAACACAACATTTTTGTTGTACAACAAAAAAACAATTCTTCCTTTCGCTTTTCAGTCAATACCGTTCGGCACTCGTTATGCCGGTGCGACATGAGGTTCCTTCTCCCTGCGGGAGAAGGAACCCATACTCGCGTCTGTGCCACCAAAACAGCGGCCTCTGCCCTTAAGTTGTGACCGGTGGAGTTGGCAACCGCCGCGCAAGCGGACGTGGTAGAGTGACCTGGGAACGCGACCGTCTCGGTCGCCTCTTAGGATTGCTCATCAGTTGCGGAAGGGCGACGTTGAGACAGCGTGGGAGTGATTCTTTACTGCGAAGAAAACAGCCCAGCCATTCCCTCGACAATTG
>JAYVFX010000505.1:0-1818 GCA_043772795.1 Deltaproteobacteria bacterium | reverse complement strand
AGGTCGTCCAACAGCTGGTAGAAAAGAAGGTGACGATCACGCTGTCTCCAGCGGCGCGCAAATATTTGGCGGAGAAGGGCTACGACAAAACCTTTGGTGCTCGTCCGATGGCGCGTCTCATTCAGAAGGAAATCAAACAGGTACTGGCCGATGAAATCCTCTTTGGCAAACTCCAGGACGGTGGCAAAGCGGAAATCGATTTGGGCGAGGATGGCCTCATTTTCAAGTATGATGTAGTAAAGAAAGAAGAGTTAGCTGCGGCCCCCGCCTAGAGAGATCGCGGCTGATGGAATCCGTATGGAAGTGTGGGGCACGGATCTCGTGCCCCAACGTTTTTCTGATTGCCTATTTGCCGATCGGCGCAAACAGACATCTCTCGTCAATATAGAGCCCTCCTCGCAGCCGACAGTCTGTCTGATTAAAAGTTGCCCCACTGGGGTCCGGGGCGTAGCACTCGTTGTTATTGAACACCCCGCCTTTCTCCTCGCATTTGTCCTCTGGCGACTTGCGGCGTTCCTCGGTACGGACCATTTCGCGCTGAAAATCTTGTTTGAGCGCCTGCCAACGTTGTTGCGGATAACTACAGGCCGATACTGTTACCAGCAGCCCAACTGTACTAATTAACATTCGACGTTTCACTCCCACCTCCTTGCCTTACCTCTACCACCACGCGTAGATTCTTGGTAGGGTAACCGCTTCCCGCAAGGGTTTCGTCTGACATATCGCTCGTCGGAGGGGAGAACCAGAGTATGGCTGATTTTGCCTTTTCCTCGTATGCAAAAGTTGGTGATAAACGCTATCGCGAGCGTTACGGGCTGGATTTTGAAGATTTTGTTGTTGGGCAAGTCTTTAAACATCGCCCTGGACTGACGGTTTCTCAGCAGGATAACGTTGAGGAGTCGATGGATACGCTCAATCAAGCGATGATCCACTTCGATGAACATTACGCGTCAAAAACGGAATGGAAGAAACCGCTGGTGGTGAGTACGCTGACTCTGCAGCGGCTCATTGGTCTCACCTGGAAAACCTTTGCGAAGAAAGTTCGTATTCTTGGTTGGGCGGACATCAGCATGACCCACCCGGTGTTTGGTGGTGACACGTTGTATGCGGAGTCGGAAGTCAAGGAAAAGCACGAAGTTCAAGACGATCCTGCGTGTGGGCGCCTGACCGTTATTACTAGAGGGATCAATCAGGACGAGACTGTGATTTGTTCGATGGAGTACGATATACTTGTCTATAAGCGGGGACACGCACCATTTGACAAAGCTGGATACTAATGATTGCCTAAGTAAGGTAGGTGTGTATGACAACTTTCTACTCTCACCGTCAGGTAGCAGACCAGACCTATATTGAGATTGCTGGGGTGGAATACGATGATTTCGAAGAAGGGGCCGTCTTTGAGCATCGCCCAGGGAGAACCTTGACGGTGGAAGAGAACCGCGTACATACGATGCGGTCAGCTGATCTCTCAATGCGCATGGTTGACGCGGTGTATAATGAGAAAGTGTACGGCGGAGAGAACGTGATTAGCGAAACGGTTGTTTTGAGCGTGGTAACCGCGCTAACGACGAAGACGTTTAATAAAGTGGTGGCAAACCTCGGATGGAAGAATATCCAGCTTCCCGTTCGTGTCGTTGCTGGTGATACCATCTATGCAGAGTCGGAGGTTCTTGGTAAACGAGAGTCGCAATCACGTCCGACCCAAGGGGTGTTGCATATCCGAACGCGAGCGGTGAATCAGCGTGGTGAAGAAGTGTGTTCGTTCGAGCGTCGCCTGCTGATCTACAAACGCGGTCTAGGGCCATACGAAGCAGCGGG
>JAYVFX010000504.1:0-2453 GCA_043772795.1 Deltaproteobacteria bacterium | reverse complement strand
AATTCCGAGAGAAATACTCCTGGTGATCCTCTTCTGCTCCATAAAACACATCGAGTGACACAATCTCGGTGACGATCGGGTTGTCCCAGATTTTTTCTGCCGTCAGTTCCTTTATCGTTTCTTCGGCAATCCGTTTTTGCTCAGGGTTATGGTAGAAAATCGCTGAGCGATATTGAGTGCCAACATCCGCGCCTTGGCGATTCAGTGTCGTTGGATCATGGATGGTAAAAAATATCTTGAGGATATCTTTGTACGAGACCTCGCGCGGATCAAAAGTGAGTTGAACAACTTCGGCATGGCCAGTGTCACCCTCGCACACTTGGTAATAGGTGGGGTTGGGGACCGTTCCTCCACAGTAGCCTGATTCCACCTTTTCGATGCCTTTTAGTTCAAGATAGACGGCTTCTAAGCACCAAAAACAACCGCCACCGAGCGTTGCCAGTTCCTTTTCGGTCTGTAGGAATGTTTGAACGTGTTCTGTACTCATAGTTGTTTCCCTCTTTTTTCTTCCCCCCCAACCCTGCGGAGTGGTTTTCTGTCCCTTTGACTACCACAGACTTTCTCGTATGTTGAGAGGCCATAAGGGGAGGGGATATGCAAGAGACCGGTCGGGTGTTCTGTGGCGTGCTTTTTATGCTCCTTGCGATTGGGGTTAGGCATGCCGAGGCGCAGTTTGGTTATTTCTCGCGAGATCGAGCTGGGGAGTTCGACTATTACGTGTTCAGTCTTTCGTGGTCTCCTGAGTATTGTGCCGGATCGCCGGGAGGAGGTGGCGCCTCTCAGTGTGGCGGTGCGCGACAGTTTGGTTTTGTGGTCCATGGTTTGTGGCCACAGAACGAGCGAGGGTATCCGCAATCGTGTAGTAGCAACTCGTGGGTCAATAAAGAGATGATCCAACGGTTGTTGCTGATCATGCCGAGCGAGCAACTCATTCGCCATGAATGGAAAAAACATGGTACTTGCAGCGGCCTTCCTGCAGGGAAGTATTTTGAAAAAATAGAGGACGCCTATGCGCTGGTGACCATTCCTCCACCGTATAAAAATCCTAAGGATGTTGTATCCGTCGCTCCCCGCCAACTGAAGAAAGACTTCGTTGCAGCGAATCGTAACTTCAGCGAAAAGAACTTTGCGCTCGTCTGTAAGGGGCGATTTTTGAGCGAGGTGCGTGTGTGTTTGGACAAGGACCTCAATCCACGTGCCTGCGGCTCTGACATGCGCGATGCATGTCGCGCGGAGAAAGTGATTCTCCGGCCAGTGCGATGATGAGGTAGCTACTGCATTCTCCCAGACGTAGGAATTGAAGGCAGAATACTATTCCAGGTTACCAAAGCGACGGCGATACACTTCGAGCAATTGTTCTGCTTGTTCTACCCGCTGGCGCTCTTGTGCGGCGTGCTGCTCTTCTTGATCAGCTCGGAGTTTTTCTTGCTCAGCGCGTTGCCGTTCTTGGTCGGCGCGTTGCCGTTCCTGCTCGGCCCGCAGTTTCTCTTGCTCAGCCAACTCCATCGGTGAAGGTAGCACTTCTCCCTCTGCGGTCATCCATCGTAACCAACCACCGTGTGTGACAAGGTAGAGCCCAGTCACTGGAGAGTAGATCCGTCCCTGCGCATCGGGCTTCGCTTCCTCATAATGAACACCGCGGAGGTGATAGCCGACAAACTCTTGGGAGAAGGGATCGTAGAGATAATATTCTCCGGTCCGAAAGATTCGCTCGTAGAGCGATTTCTTTTCGCCTTTGTCTACTGCCCGCGTCGTATCGGATAACAGCTCAATGATGAGATCAGGAAAGCGCATCCCTTCCTGCCATACCACCCAGCTCTTTCGCTCTCGATTGTTGACGTCTAAGACTAAGAAAAAGTCCGGTCCACGAAACTTCCTGCGATTTTGCGGGTCATAGTGCAGAAACATATTGCCGGCGATGTAGTAATCGATTCGCTCAGACCAGTGGGCTTGTAGTGACTGAATTAACAACTCCATTTGCTCACGGTGGCGGGGGGTCTCCATAGGTTCTCCGTCATCACATGGCAGGTCATCCTCTGTGGGAAGGGCCTCAATCCCCGCCAACACTTCGGGTTCGGTAATTGGCTCGCTGATGGACAATTCTTGAAAGCTCATACGGTGCTCCTCGTTCGGCACTACCACGAGCAAAGACAACGTACCTGACCCTAGGAAGAAAACAAAGAGTCAATGACCCGATGGCTCAATCTCTCAATTCTTCAAGCAGCACCTTCGCCTCTTGCAAGTCCTTCGTGTCAAACCCCTCGGTGAACCAGTTGTAGATTTTTGCAAACATCTTGTGAGCTTGCTTCTTCTTGTCTTGCTGCTGCCACAGCCGCACGAGGCTCGTTGTCGCGCGCAGCTCCCACGACTTCGCCTGTTGCTTGCGGGCGACTTCAATTGCCTTGAGAAAACACGCCTCCGCTTCGGATTGCGGATTGTGGAATGCGGATTGC